>NZ_JBFAIU010000057.1:0-30505 GCF_040654855.1 Asanoa sp. NPDC050611 | reverse complement strand
CGGTCGAGACTCCTTCTCCGTATCGGCAGCCGTTGCCGCCGCCGCGGGTCAGCGACGCGACGCCGTTGTCGCCCGCGGCGCCGCCGCCCTACCGGCAGCCGCTCGCGCCGCCGGTGAACGAGGCGGTCCCTTCGTCGGCCGAGACCCCGGCGCCCTACCGCCAGCCGCTCGCGCCGCCGCTGAGCGATGCGATGCCTTCGTCAGCCGCGAGCCCGGCGCCCTACCGGGAGCCTTCGCCGCCGCCGCAGGTCAGCGACGCGACGCCCTACCCGCCGCAGCGGTCTACGGACAACGGCTTCGGGCGGCAGCCCGCGCCCAACGGCGAGGCGGCAGCCTGGCCGCCGCCTGGGCTGCGCGGTGAGCAGCCGCCGCCACGTCCCCTGCGCCCGGCGCCAGATCCGCGTGAGGTCTCCGAACGTCCCGCGCCGGCCATGCGTCCCCGGTCGCCGCTCCGCGAGGATCCGGCTCGCGGAGCCAGCCCGCCCGGTCGGTTCGGCGCGCCGCCGCGTCCGCCGGCCCGGCCCACGTCCGGCGGCGGGTTCTTCGGTGCCGATCAGTCAGAGCCGGCGGCGCGTCAACCGCTTCGCGATGACCCCCGGCAGGGCACTTGGTCGCCCGCGAATGGAACTCCGGCGAGTCCAGCGGGTACGCCGAACGGCGTGGCTCCCGCCCGGCCGGCATCGGCCTGGCCGTCGGCCTCGGGGTCGGCGCCGGCAGGGGCCACACCGGCGGGTACGGCGCAGCCCTCGCAGGGCTGGCCCGCGCGTCAGGCCGGCTCCCCGCCGTCCGGTGCCGCCGAGGTTCCCGCGCAGTCGTGGGCCGACGGCCCGTCCGCGTCCCCGCAGCGGTGGTCCGACACCGGCCAGGCCGGTTCACCGGCCCCGGGTCAGGTCCGGCCGGAATCCGGCGGCAGCCCGCGCCCCCAGAGCACGCAGCCGTGGCCGGCGGAGGCCCCGGTGCCCGCGACCGGCGAGCCGCGCCCGCAGGGAACAGCGCGGCCGGCGCCGGACCACGTCGGGTCGCCCGCCGCTGATCTCTGGTCCGATCGGACGGCAAACGCGGGCGTCTCCGCGGCGCCCGGCACGCCGCAGGGCTGGGCGGCCGGCCCGACAGCAGCGTCCTCCGCGACGAACGAGCCCGCCGTCGCGGGCACGCCGGGATCTGCGGTTCCGCAAGCGCAGCCGCCCGCGGCGGATCTATGGACCCGCGACAGCGCGATGGAGTCCGGGCCGCGCGGCACGACGGAGCAGCCAGCCGGCGCACCGAAGACGCCGCGTGCCACCGACTTGTGGACCAGGCGGAAGCCGGCCGCCGGCGCAGAAGACCAGGCGGCGCAGCAGCGGCCGGATGCCGGCCCGCCGAGCGCCGGGCAGTCCCAGCCGCGCCCGACCGACCCCCGGCCGGATCAGCAGCGAGCGGCCGCTGCCGCTGACCTGTGGTCAGCGAAGCCGGCCCCCGAGGCGGCAGCGGGCACGCCCGGGCCCTCCTCGGTGGACCTCTGGTCGGACAGCAAGCCCGACCAGCAGCCGCGCGCGAGCCAGGAGGCGTCCGACGGCAACCCCCCGACGGATCATCGCCCCGCGGCGTCGACCCGATCGGACGAGCGCGCGGGTGCGGCAGCACAGCCCCGAGCCACCGACTTGTGGTCCTCCCGGCAGCCGCCCAGAGGCTCGGCCAAGGTCGATGACCGGCGGGCCGCGGGCCAGCCGACCTCCGCGCCGAGCGGCCTATGGTCGGATCGCTCCGCCACCGCTGACGGCCAAGCCAGCGAACCTCAACCGAGGAGCGACGCGGCTGCCACCCCGCCGGCGACGGGGCCTGGGGCCGCCGACCTCTGGTCGGACCGATCGGCCGCCGCGGCTGAGGACGAAGCCCCGCGCGACGCACGGACCAGCCCGGACTCCGCCGGCCAGAGCCCGCCGAATGGCCCGGCGACCGCGCACGGCACGGACCTATGGGCGTCCGGAGCCACCGACGAAAGCGCCGCCGTCGCACCACAGCCGACTGAAGGTGCGCAGTCGAGCGCACCCGCCGTCGTCGACATGACGCCGACGGGGCCGACCGCATCGCCGCCCACGACACAGGACTGGGCCGACCGCCCGTCCGCCGGCTGGGGAAACACCTGGGACGACCGCACCCCGAGCACCGGCACCGCGGCACCGTCCTGGTTGGACCAGCCACAGCCCCAGCGCCAGGACACCGTCTTCACCGCCGACCCGGGTCCCGTCCCGGCCGACTTCCGGCCCGCCAACGACGTCGAGGAGAGCCTGCTCACCGCCGCCGGTGACGGCAGCACCGACACCTTCCTGTCGACGCTGCTGCTCGCGCGGGTGCTGCTCCCGGTGTCGCCCGACTCGCGGCCCGACGCCCAACCCGGCAGCGACGGCTTCGTCTGGCGAACCGAGACCATCGACGACGAGCCGTACGTCGTCGTGTTCACCTCGCCCGAGCGGATGGCCGAGCACCTCGACCAGGGCCACGACACCGTCACCGTCAAGTTCGTCAAGCTGATCAACAGCTGGCCGCAGGAAAACTGGTCGTTCGCCGTCAACCCCGGCACCCCGGTCGGCGCCAAGCTGCCCGGCGCCCAGATCGTCGCCCTGGCCAGTTGGGCCGCCGACGTCGGGCTCGACGCCAGTGACGACGAGCCCGCGGTTGCCGCCGCGCCCAAGCAGGAGGAGCCCGCGCCGGCTCCGGAGCCCACGGCCGTCGACCCCACGCTGCCGACGATGATGCAGAAGACCATCGCGCCCAGCCAGGTCGACTACTACCTCGAGCGCGGCTACGACCGGGTCTCCGGTTTCGTCCACCGGGTGTCCGAGGTCGCGCACCTGCGTACCCCGGCACAGCTGTTCACCGCGCTCGGTCTCGGCTACGCCAACAGCCCTTTCTCCGCGGACGCCGACGAGGTCTACGTGCTGCGCTGGCCCGCCTACCGGCCCAGTCTCTACCGGATCCCGTACGGCGGCCCGAACGAGAACGCCATGCGCGCCATGGAGGGTTGGGTGATCGAGCGATCGCCCTTCCGGGGCAACGGTTTCGCGCCCGGCGAAGGCAGCGACGTCATCGCGGAGTTCAAGGTGGACAGTGCCCGACTACCGCACGGCGCACAACTCTGGCTGGTTCGCCGGGACGGGTCCGAGCGGGTCGTCGCGACCCTCGACGCCGACGCCCCGGGCTGGAACCGGAACGGTGACAAGTGACGCGAGACGGGTACGTGGCCCGCTGGCGGGACCGCGAGTACGACGCGAGCCCTGACGGCGAGCAGGTCCGCATCTACCAGCCCGATCCCGGCGACGGTTTCACCGAGGTGCGCACCGGCCGGCACGTCCGGGTCGTGCCGATGGCCGAGGTCGACGAGATCGCCTACGTGCGCACCACCTGCACCTGGAAGGGTGAGCCGTTCATCGTGCTCGCCGAGCACGACGGCTGGCTCCGGGTGGAGTACACGGGCGGGCGCGCCCCGATCGCCGAGGCGCTCAACCTCGAGGCCTTCGACTTCGGCGTCTACCAGGGCTGGGCGCCCGCCAACGAGGTCAGCGACCTGCGCGAGCACCGCGCGTAAGAGCTACGACTTCGCCCACCGCAGCACCTCACCCAGCACCAGGTCCGGCGCCTCCAGGTGCGGATAGTGGCCGACCCCTTCCAACAGCCGCCACTCGTACGGCGCCACGCAGTAGCGCCCCGACCCCTGCGCCGTCCGCGCCAGCACCGCCCTGTCCAGCGCGCCGTGCAACTGCAGCGTCGGCGTGGTCAGCGGCGTCTGCATCTGCTTGACGAACCGGTACCCGTGCAGCCGCAGCACCGACCGGAACGCCCACCGGTAGCCCTCCAACGCGCAGAACGCCGCCTGCGGGATCTGCATCGCCTCCCGGCACCGGGCCACGTAGTCGGCGAACCCGGCCGTCGCCGGCCACGCCGGCCCTGACCACCGCCGCAGGAACTCGCCGACCATCGCCGCGTTGTCGCGCACCAGCACGTGCTCGTACCGCGGCAGCTGGAAACGCAGTGTCGGCGTCGCGGCGCTGAACTGGCCGCGTGGGTCCGCGAAGATCGCCGCGCGGAGCCGCAGCGGGTGGGCGGCGCCGAGCACCACCAGGCGCCGCACCATCTTCGGGTGGAACGCCGCGGCCGCCCAGCCGACCATCCCGCCGAACCCGGAGCCGACGATCGTCGCCTGCCGCTCGCCCAGCGCGCGGATCAGGCCCGCGACGTCGGCCGCCATCGTGAACCCGTCGTACCCCCGTGGTGGCTTGTCGCTCGCCCCGTACCCCCGCATGTCGACCGCCACCGCGCGGAAGCCGGCGTCGGCGACCTCGGGCAGCATCTCGTGCCACGCCCACCAGAACTCCGGGAAGCCGTGGAGGAACAGCACGAGCGGCCCGGCACCGGCCTCCACCACGTGGAAGCGGTTGCCGTTGGCCCCCACCGACCGGTGCGTCCACGGCCCTTCGACCAGGACACTTGTCTCGTCTACGACGGGTTCCATTCGGCCAGCGTAGGTCAGAGGCGCCCCGAACCGGCTCCGGAGATCTCCCGGAGCGACCTCCCAGGGTTTACCGTCAGGGGCATGACCCTGCCGGTACCTTACGTCGACGTCCACGGCACGCCTGGTGAGTGCGGTTTCGCGTACGGGGAGGCCGCCCGGGAGCAAATAGCCACAAACCTGGACCTTTACGCCGCCCGGTTCAGCGCGGTCGGCCTGAGCCCAGCAGCCACCAGGAACGCCGGCGACCGGTTCCGCGCCGAAACCAGCACGAGGTTCCCCCGCATCGCCGAGATGCTCGACGCGACCGCCGAGGGCGCCGGCGTCACGCCGGGTGACATCTACGCCCTCAACGCCCGCACAGAGTTGATCTACGGCAGCACGCCTGACGACGGCTGCACGGTCCTCGGCGCCCTCGGCACCCACACCGCCACCGGGCACACGCTGATCGCCCAGAACTGGGACTGGCACCCCGACCAGCGCGGCGCCATGCTGCTGTTGAGCACGACCGACGAGCGCGGCCATCGCATCGTCACGCTCACCGAGGCCGGCATGCTCGCCAAGGCCGGGCTCAACTCGGCCGGCCTGGGCATCTGCGTCAACATGCTGACCACCGACCAGGACGGGGTCAGGGGCGCCGCCGTGCCCTACCACGTCGTCCTCCGCGCCGCCCTGGACGAGACCACCCTCGGCCGCGCGCTCAAGGCGGTCGTCCCGAGCCCCCGCAACGCCTCGCTCAACCTGCTCATCGGCCAGTCGGGCCCGGGCGGCGGAGAGCTGATCGACCTCGAACTGGTCCCCGGCGTGGCCGGCTGGCTGCACCCGGAGAACGGCGTCCTCGCCCACGCCAACCACCTGGAGACGTCGTTGGGGGTACGCGACCTGGCCAACGACTTCGGTGGCTCGACCCTCTTCCGCTCGGCCCGGGCGCGCCGGTTGCTCATTGCGGCCGCCGAGCCCGGCAAGCTCACCGAGGACGACCTCGTCGCGGTGCTGCGCGACCACCAGAGCTACCCCAACGCGATCTGCCGCCACGTCGACGAGCAGGACGCGTACGCCGAACGATCCGAAACGGTCTACACCGTGGTGATGGACCTCGACGAGCGCCGGTTCGGGCTCGCCGAGGGTCCACCGTGTGAGCACGACCTCGACTGGGTCTCGGCTTAACGGAGCTTGCTGTTGAACACCTGGTTGGCGATCGCCTCGCCGGTGTTGTAGCCCTGGTCGGCGTCCCACTGCCAGTGCACGCCGAGGTAGATCCGGCTGCGCGCGTTCTCCCGGGCCGCTGCCGTGAACGTGCCGGGCGCCCGGGTGACACCGACCGCGTGCGGGTCCTCGGTGGCCAACACCTCGGGCATGCTGTCGCTGTTGAAGTACCGGCGCATGATCCCCGCCCAAGCCGCGCCGAACGTCGCATGGCCCGACACGTACGCCGGGAAGTTCGGTGAGAAGCGGGTCACCCCGTCGCGCTGCACCGACAGCGGCTTCCAGTCGGTGATCGGCGTGGTGTTGGGGTTGCCGTCGCCCGCCGCCTCCCGGATGCCGGACTCCGGCCGCCACAGGTCGATCGAGGTCTGGTACTTGGCGTCCCACGACGCGATGCCGGCGTCGGCCATCGCGATCGCGACCAGGGCGAACAGCTTGGCGTTCTGCGCCTCCGTGAGCCGGCGGGCCGAAGAGACCTGGGCGGTGTGGTAGAAGAGCTGACCCGGCGGCTTGTACGTGCCGTCGAGGTCGTTCGCCCAGAAGAACGCGATGTTCGTCTGCTCCGGGGTACGCGTGGTGCTGACGTCCCGGCCGAGGTCGCGTACCTCGTCGAACTGCGCCTTGTAGGTGGCGCTCTGCAGCATCGCGGTGGCGTTGGCGAAGCCACCGGGCAGCGGCGGGCGGAACTGGGAGCCGGAGGTCAGCGAGAAGGGCCGCACCAGGCCCCAGTTGGGTGTCCCCGCGTCACCGGAGCCGGTCGGACGCCATTGACCCGGTGCGGTGCTCGGCGTGTACGGCGTGGTGTTCGTCGAGCCGTCACCCGTCCGGTTGCTGAGCATCGCGGCCGCGGCGGCCTCACCGATGCTCGTGCTCCAGCCCTCCGGCCCGGGCTCGCCGATCGGCGGGTAGGAGTTCGAGTCGGACAGCGCCTGGTTGAAGTTCATCGTCGGGAAGACCGACTGCAACACGCGGTACGCCGCCCAGTTGACGTTCTGCCCGAGGTCGTAGCTGTAGTTGCCGATCCGCGAGTAGCGGCCGAGGTACGGGGCCCCGATGGTGGCCATCGAGTTGTAGGCGTCGTAGATCGCCAGGTGCATCATCGCGCCGGCCCGGCTCAGCAGGGTGGGCGCGGCGGCCGGGTTGCCGACGGCGGCGCGGTAGGCGCCGAGCAGGATGCGGTGCCAGTAGAGCACCTTGTCGAATCCTGGCGGGATGGCGAGCGCCGGGGTGCGGGCCATGGTCGTCGCACCGCCGACCGCGACGAGCGTGGCGCCGGCCGTGGTCAGGAGCCGGCGTCGGGAGACGCGAGCGGACAAGTGAGCCTCCGTGGTGGTGGTGGCAGGAGCCGATGGACGTTTCATCGACTACGAGCGATCTTTTGCCACCACGGCACGGGCGGGGAGGGCAGAGTGGACGCTGGCCGGAAGCGGACAGTCAGACCCAGCCGCGCCGGGCGGCCGCGACCCCGAGGGTGAGCCGGTTGGTCGCACCGAGCCGCTCCTCCAGCACCTCGAAGTGCCGGCGGACCCAGCGGGTGCTGCGACCGAGGCTGCGCGCGATGGCCTCGTCCTTGAGCCCGGCCGCCGCCAACCACAGCACCTGGCGCTGCGCCGGCGAGGGTGGGTCGGCTTCACCGCCCGATCGACCGAACGGGGCCGAGCGGCTCCACAGCAGATCGAAGTAGTGCCGCAGCGCCGCCACCATGCCGCGGGTGCGGACCACCATCGCGACGGGTTCGCCCGGGCCGTCGACCAGGAGGAGCGCGCCGTGGTCGGTCAACACCAGCTCGCCTGGCAGCGACGGATGAACCCGGAGCTGGCCGCCGGCCCCGACGAGCTGCTCGGCCTCGCCGCGGCCCGCGGGCTGTTCGAGGACCGAGCTGCTGCAGACGGCGCGGAACCGGGCGGGCGTCGTGAGCTGGCTGCGCAGGCGGGCCGCCGCCCAGCGCTGCTGGACCGGCGAAGCCGCGGGGCCGGTCTGCAGTGTGTAGCAGGGCCCCCGGGTGGCGTGGGTCAGGTCGTGCCAGTGCGCGGCGATCTCGGCCGGGTTGCGGAGCAGCTCGGACTCGACCGGCGCCGCGACCGGGAACCGCTTCTCGAGCAGCTCGAGCTCGGCGTACTGGTCGCCGAGCAGGGTGAGCGCGTCGAGCAGGTGGCGTTGCTGGCCGGCCAGCATGCGGCGCATGGCGATCCCCGGCGGCGCCACGGTGAGCAGACCGCCGTCGTGGCGGACCAGGCCGTTGACGACCAGCTCGTGCACCGCGGTGCCGTCCTGCTCGCCCGGCTCACCGGCGAGCAGCCGTTCGTAGAGTCGGCGCGCTTCGTCGGACAGGAAGACATCCATGATTCCCCCGTTGGAGTTCCTGCCAAGATCCTCCGACGGGAGAACGATTCATGTCAATGGGTAGATCAGTCAGTCACCATCCGTGATGTCACAACCGCTTGAACGAGACCAGCGCGTACGGGATGCCCTCGCCGCAGTCGATCTTCGCCCGCAGCGGCGCGACCTTGGCGGTGATGTAGGTGCCCTCCTCGAGGGTGAGCCCGGAGTCGTTGTGCAGGGCGAAGCGCTGGTTGTCGTCGTTGACGACCGCGTAGCAGGGCCCCGAACCGCCCTTGACCACTCGCCCGCCGATGGTGTCGCCCGCGATGTAGTCGCTCGGCTCGCTCGGCCCGACCTTCGTCGGGGGCAGCGTGGGCGGCGGGATCGGCGACAGTGAGCGCCCGGACGGCGCCACCGATGACGGTTCGGATGAAGACACGCCGCCCCCTTCCACGCCGGCGCAGGCGCCCGTCAGCCCGACCGCCACGACGAGGGCGGCGACGGCGGCCAAACGGCTCCTCACGTGCATCTCCCTTGGACGCTGTTGCCATACCCCTGGTTCCGGAAATGGAACGCCCCCGCACCACCGAAGTGATGCGGGGGCGCGTACGCCCGAAAAGATCAGTTGACCTTGATCTTGACGGAGGTGCCCTTCTCCTCGACCACCTTGATCTTCACGCCGACGGCAGGCAGCTTGACGCCGTGGTTCGGCAGCGCCTCGTCGAAGTAGTCCTTGGTGTCGTCGAACAGCGGGTTGGCCTCAGGTCCGCGGACGTACATGGCCTGGTCCTCGTGGTGCAGGGTGAAGGAGTCGGCCTTGCGGAGGCTGAACGGCGCGTCGTAGATCTGGACCCGGGTGCGCCACGGCTGGCCGTCGAGGCGGTACAGGGTCTTCGGGCGGGCGTCGACGTAGAGGTTCAGACCCTCACCCGGGTGCTGGCTCACGTCGTTGTCACCCATCGAGGTGTCCCAGTAGGAAACCAGCAGACCCGTCTGGTACGGGAAGTGGTCCACCCGGTCCTCGGTGACCCGGTTGAAGTAGTACGGGCCGTACTGCAGGTACTTGTCGTAGCTGACGTACGTCCGCCAACCGGCGATGTAGTAGTGCGGGTGCTGGGTGATGAACGACGACGTGATGTTCTGGAAGCCGTCCACCGTCCAGCCCATGTTGCCGGCCGCGTCGCCGTCGGCGAACACCGAGGTGCTGCCGTTGGTGATGGCGATCTTGTCGACGAACAGACCGTTGGGCATCGGTTCGTCGACGTTGCCGCGCTGCGCCGGGTCAGTCTCGTAGCGGAACCGCAGGCCGACGGTCTTGTTGGCGAACGCCGACAGGTCGAACGTCGCGTCGGTCCACGTGGCCTGGACGCCGTCGATGCCGGCACCACCCTCGGCCTCGGTGGCCGTGGTGATGTTGCCCTTGATCGGCACGAAGCCGGCGCCCGAGTCGACCTCGACGTACGCGAAGTCGCACGGGTCGGCGCCGCAGTCCTCGATGTCCCAACGGGCCTTGAAGGTCAGCGTGGACGTGCCGGCCGGCAGCGTGACCTGACGCGTCAGCGTGTGCGCGGCCGCGTTGGTCAGGTCGTCAGCGTC
Source organism: Asanoa sp. NPDC050611 (assembly GCF_040654855.1). Classification (NCBI taxonomy): domain Bacteria; kingdom Bacillati; phylum Actinomycetota; class Actinomycetes; order Micromonosporales; family Micromonosporaceae; genus Asanoa; species Asanoa sp. NPDC050611. The sequence continues at coordinate 20,895 of NZ_JBFAIU010000057.1, read as the reverse complement.
GCCGCTCCACCACTGGTAGGTGCCGTCGGCGGCGGCGCCGACGTCGTGGCTGACGTCCTTGAGGCCGAGCGGAACGACCAGGGCCTGCGGCTTGTCGGAGTTGTACTCCTCCGGGCCGAGGGTCCAGGTGTCCTTGACGCCGGCCGGCGTCACCACGTAGTCGAGCCAGCCGAGCTGGAGCTTGTTCCAGGCGCCCAGGTCGCCGGCGCGGTCGCCGATGAACTGCTCACCCTTCGCGCCGAGGCGGCTCTGCGCCATCAGCGTCCAGTACTCGTTGGCGTTGTCACCGGCGCCGGTGGTGTCGTAGTCGTCCGGCAGACCCAGGTCGTGCGAGTACTCGTGGTAGAAGACGCTGCGACCACCGTTTTCCGGCTGGATCGTGTAGTCGTAGATCCACACGCCACTCGTGCCGATCTGCGCGCCGCCGATCGGGAAGTCCGCCGGGCCCTGGCCGGTGCCCTGGAAGGCCGCCCAGCGGTGGCTCCAGATCGCGTCCTCGCCCTGGTGCGGGTCGCCATCGGCCTGGTCGCCACCGGAGTGGACGATCTGGAAGTGGTCGATGTAACCGTCGGGCTCGTTGAAGTTGCCGTCGCCGTCGTGGTCGTAGCGGTCCCACTCGTCGAAGCTCTTCAGCTCGGCGTTGACCTCGGCGGCCGGGCGACCCTGAGCGAGCTGGTCGGCGTACCACGCGTTCGCGGCGTCGCGGATCAGTGCCCAGGTGTTGCTGCAGACGTTGCCGGTGCAGACCGCGGGGTCGTCACCGGGCTGGCCGTCGCGCACCGGGTCGTTCGACCGGCCGTAGCGCGCCTCGTTGTAGGGCACCTTCACCCAGTTGGTGACCGTGCCGTCCACGGTGTAGCGGCCCGAGGACTGCTGCTCCATGTACTGCTTCAGCGACTCGTCGTTCTTGCCGGTGCCGAAGTACAGCTTCTGGAAGTGCTCCTGGTTGAAATCGGGCTGCCAGATCGTGGAGTTGTCCGTCGCCCGGTTGGGTGCCGGGATCTGGTTGTGCAGCGGGCCCTCGAAGGTGGTGGGGCCGGCCACGTTCGGGTTCATGTCCTTGTCGGGGTAACTGGCGTGCCGCTGGTTGCCGAACTCCGTCAGGATCACGAAGATCTTGTCGGTCTTCTCCCGCTGCAGCTCGACGTACTGGTCGACCTTGGTCTTGCCGGTCCGCTTCTGTGCGGCCTTGCTCAGGTCCTTCTGACCGACCTTGACCACCTTGCTGCCGTTGAGCATCTGCGGCTGGGCCTTGCCGGCGATGACGTCCTGAATCGCGGAATCCCGCAGCTCGCGACGCTTGGACTCGAGCGGGTTGGACAGCTCGTCCGAGACCAGTTGCGGCTCGGACTGCGTGGGGGCCTTCGCCGCCGCCTGCATAGGCGACTGGCCGAGCGCCGCACCGCTCAGCGCGAAGCTGGTCGTCGCGGCCAGCGACAGACCTAGCAGCCCCACTGCGACTTTGCGCACGTGGATACCTCCGGTGTGAGGGAGCCGTCCTCGGGGGGTAACGAGGGCGGACGATCTGGCCCCTAATGAGGGACCAAAGAGGAAACTAAGCATTACTGGGGCTGGAGGGAAGCGGGGCGCGTCGATTTATTTCAAAAATCTTGGCGCGCAGGGCACTCACCGTCACATCGACGCCCGCTACCTGCATACGAAAGCGGGCGAACCCCCACAGGGTCCGCCCGCCACTTTCGTGTCGCTTGCGATTTACTCGTCGTCTGATTTAGCCGACTTCATACCGTCCGAGATGAGTTCCATGACGGTCGAATCCTGCAGAGTGGTGACGTCGCCGAGCGACCGGTGTTCGGCCACGTCGCGCAGCAGCCGACGCATGATCTTCCCGGACCGGGTCTTCGGCAACTCGGGCACCAGCATGATCTGTCGCGGCTTGGCGATCGGGCCGAGCGTCTTCGACACGTGCTCGCGCAGTTCCTTGATGAGCGCCTCGCCGGCGTCACCCGAACTGTCGACGGAGCCGCGCGGGATCGTGAACGCGACGATCGCCTGGCCCGTCGTGGGGTCGGTCGCGCCGACCACCGCGGCCTCGGCCACGGACGGGTGCGACACCAGCGCCGACTCGACCTCCGTGGTCGAGATGTTGTGCCCGGACACCAGCATCACGTCGTCGACCCGGCCGAGCAGCCACAGGTCGCCGTCGTCGTCCTTCTTGGCGCCGTCACCGGCGAAGTACATGCCCTGGAAGCGGCTCCAGTAGGTGTCGATGAAGCGCTGGTCGTCGCCCCAGATCGTGCGCAGCATCGACGGCCACGGCTCGCGGAGCACGAGGAAACCGCCGCCGCCGTTGGGCACGCTCTTGCCCTCGTCGTCGACCACGTCCGCGGCGATGCCCGGCAGGGGACGCATCGCGCTGCCCGGCTTGGTCGCGGTGACGCCCGGCAGCGGCGAGATCATGATGGCGCCGGTCTCGGTCTGCCACCAGGTGTCGACGACCGGGGTGTTGTCGTGCCCGATGTTCTTGCGGTACCACATCCACGCCTCGGGGTTGATCGGCTCGCCGACCGAGCCCAGCACCCGCAACGACGACAGGTTCGCCGCCGCCGGGAACTCGTCGCCCCACTTCATCATCGTGCGGATCAGCGTCGGGGCGGTGTATAGGAGTGTGACGCCGTATTTGTCGACGATGTCCCAGAACCGTCCCTTGTGGGGAGTGTCCGGCGTGCCCTCGTACATCACCTGGGTCGCGCCGTTGGACAGCGGCCCGTAGACGATGTAGGAGTGGCCGGTCACCCAGCCGATGTCGGCGGTGCACCAGTAGACGTCGGTCTCCGGCTTCAGGTCGAAGACCGCGTGCTGGGTGTACGAGGCCTGCGTCAGGTATCCGCCGGTGGTGTGCAGGATGCCCTTCGGCTTGGCCGTCGTGCCGCTCGTGTAGAGGATGAACAGCGGGTGCTCCGAATCGAACGCCTGCGCGGTGTGCTCGCTGCTGGCCGTCTCGACGCTCTCGTGCCACCACACGTCCTTGTCGCCCCAGGCCACCGGCTCGCCGGTGCGGCGGACCACGAGCACGTGCTCGATCGTCGGGCACTGGGCGACGGCCTCGTCGACGGTCGGCTTGAGGGCCGACGGCTTGCCCCGCCGGTAGCCACCGTCGGAGGTGATCACCACCTTGGCGCTGGCGTCCTGGATGCGGCCCGACAGCGCGTCGACGGAGAAGCCGCCGAACACCACGCTGTGCGTGGCGCCGATCCGGGCGCAGGCCAGCATCGCCACCGCGGCCTCGGGGATCATCGGCAGGTAGATCGCGACCCGGTCGCCGGCCCGGACACCGAGGTCGGTCAGCGCGTTGGCCGCCTGGCAGGTCAGTTTGTGCAGGTCGGCGTACGTCAGCGTGCGGGTGTCGCCCGGCTCGCCCTCCCAGTGGATGGCGACCTTGTCACCCCTGCCGGCCGCCACGTGGCGGTCGAGGCAGTTGTAGGCCACGTTGAGCTCGCCGCCGACGAACCACTTCGCGAACGGCGGGTTTTCCCAGTCCAGCACCTGGTCCCACGGTTTGGCCCAGTCGAGGCGCCGGGCCTGCGTCTCCCAGAACGCGAGGCGGTCGGCGTCGGCTTCCGCGTAGGCGTCCGCCTTGACATTGGCTGCCTCGGCGAGCGCGCCCGGTGGTTCGAAACGTCGGTTCTCCTGTAGCAAGTTCGCCAAGGTCTCGCTCATCGTCACGCTCCCTGCGCCGGGGTTCGGGGTCTGTGGAGAAATCTAGTGTCCGGGCCGCCTGGGCTGGGAGGGCTCCGTGGGGCGGGACGCGCGCCGAGTGAACCCGCACGCGCGCCGATGGGCCCGGCGACGTCCGTACTTGTTCGAATCTTGCCATCACCGCGCGCTTTCGCGCATCCACTGCACGCTCCGCTAGCGTTGGCTGCGTGCTAGCTGACCCTTTGGCGCCGTTGCTGGAACTCGCCGACGTGCAGGACGCCGTCGCCTCGGCGCGGGAAGCCGCGGACGCCGCGATGCGGCATCGCGCGTTGCGGCGGCAGGGTGGCGCGGTCGCGGCCGAGGTCAGCCTCCGGTCTGCGGTCGCGTCGGCGGCGTTGGCCGGGTACGCGCACGAGCGCGAGGAGGTCCGCGCCGGCGTGGTGACCGAGCCCGTGGTGCAGGGGTGCCTGCGGGTCGCGGCGGCGCTCCCGTCGCTGGTCGACACGTGGCAGAAGGCCCCGGGGCAGGTGCTCGCGCGGCTGGACGTGCTGGCCGCCCGGGGTTCGGTGCCCGCCGCGGAACTCGGGCACCCGGTGGCGGCCGGGCCGCGGTTGGACGCGCTGATGTCACTCGTGGCCGGTGGGACGTCGGCGCCACCGCTGGTGCTGGCGGCGGTCGTACACGGTGAGCTGTTGGCTCTGCAGCCCTTCGCCGCCGCACCCGGTGTGGTGGCGCGGGCCGCGGCGCGGTTGACGCTGATGTCGTCTGGCTTCGACCCGCGCGGGCTGATCGCGCCCGAGGTGGGGCATCTGGAGCGTTCGCCGGAGTACGTGGGTGCCGCGGGAGCGTTCGCGACGGGGACGCCCGACGGGGTGCGGTCCTGGTTGCGGCACTGCGCGCTCGCGGTGTCGTTGGGCGCCGCCGCGTTGACGGAAGTGGCTGAAGAGACGTGGACGGCGCCTCAAGCCTGAGGCGCCGTCACTCACGTCCGGCCGGGTTACCAAGCGTGCACCTTAGTCGTCTTCGGCGGTCAGTGAGATCCGCCGAGACGCGCCTGCCGCGGCTGGTCGCGCGTGGGTGCCCGGTGGCCGTGCACGGAGCCCATTTCCATGGGGTCCGCGCCCTCTTTTCTACGCCTGTGACCGCTTGATCGGAAGCCTTTGCCACGGTTGTGTCGCGGCGTGGTGGCTCTGTGTGTTGACTTACGCGCTTGCCGGCGTCGTGCGGGTGCGGCGGTGGCGGCCGTACCAGGCGATGCCGATCGCGACGCCGACCCCGACGCCGATCGCGGCGGCGGCCATCGGGACGGCCGGGCGCTCGCGCAGCCGCCGGCCGATCGGGATCGGGTGGCGGAACTCCAGGACCGGCCAGCCGTTGTCGCCGGCCAGGCGGCGCAGGGTGCGTCCGGGGTTGACCGCGGCCGGGTGGCCGACGCATTCGAGCAGCGGGATGTCGGAGCTCGAGTCGGAGTACGCGTAGCAGTCGGCCAGGTCGTAGCCGCGTTCCTTGGCCAGCGCGGTGACGGCGTCGACCTTGGCCGACCCGGCCGCGTAGAACTCGACCTCGCCGTTGTAACGGCCGTCGGTGACACCCATCCGGGTGGCGATCACGTCGGTGATGCCGAGCAGCGCGCCGATGGGCTTGACGATCTCCTCGCCGGATGCCGAGACCAGGACGACGTCGCGGCCGGCGGCCTGGTGCTCGTCGATCAGGGCCGCGGCCTCGGCGTAGATGTAGGGGTTGATCAGCTCGTGCAGCGTCTCGGTGACGATCTGACCGACCTGGTCGACGGGCCAGCCCTTGCAGAGGGTAGCGAGGTAGTCACGGATCTTCGCCATCGACTGGTCGTCTGTGCCGCCCAGGCGGAACATCAGCTGTGCGTACGCCGACTTGACGACGTCACGCCGCGTGATGAGGCCATCACGATAGAACGGCCGACCGAACGCCAAGGCGCTGGACTTGGCGATGACCGTCTTGTCGAGGTCGAAAAACGCGGCGCTGCGGCCCACGATCGAAAGTCTAATGTGCGGCGCGAAACGCGGTGGCCCGCCCGGGGTGGCCTACCGCATAGCCTGGTACAACTTGGTACCGGCCCACCGACACGGCGACAGATGTCACGGATCTCCATCGGCGTGTCGTGCGAGTTGGGGCAAACGCCACTCGACGCGCACCGCGCATATCAGGCATGCTAGTTGAGACACGATTTCCCGTCGTGTTTCCGACCCTCGGCGGTTGCACCCCCCGTAACCGCTGAGTGGGTTCGGCTCGACCCCCCCGGAGCCGAACCTCAGGCGACCCCCGTCTCCCCCCGACGGGGGTCGTCGTTTTTGCGTCCGTCCTCTGTGGCTTTACCAGTTCCGGCTCGATCGTGGTCGGTTGTCCACAGGCTCGGGGTTATCCACAGCGTTCGGTCTTTGGCGCAATTGGCTCGCGCCGGCCGGCGGAAGGTGTGTGGGTCCTGCCCGCCCGTCCGTCCGTTCGTCCGTTTCGTGGAGGCCTCGCGATGTCCGCTCCTGTGCGTTTCCGTCTGCCGCTGGTCGTGACGGCAGACACCGATCTGATCGAGGAACTGCTGCGGATCGCGGCGGCCGCGGGCACCGAGGTCGACGTCGCGCCCGATGCCACCGCGGCCCGGGCCCGGTGGTCCCGCGCGCCGCTCGTGGTCGTCGGCGCGGATCTCGCCCCGGCCTGCGTGCGGGCGCGGCTGCCCAGCCGGCAGCGGCTGGTGCTGGCGGGCCTGGGGCCGGCACCGGGTTGGGAGTCGGCGGAGGCGCTGGGCGCCGAATACGTGCTGCGCCTGCCGGATGCCGCAGAGTGGCTGCTGCGCAGGTTCTCTTCGCTGCGCGCGGACGGGGTAGGGCGCGTGATCACCGTGCTCGGCGGCCGTGGCGGTGCCGGCGCGAGCGTGCTGGCCGGTGCGCTGGCGGTGACGGCCGCCCGGGACGGGCGGCGTGCGCTGCTGGTCGACGCCGATCCGTTCGGGGGCGGCCTCGATCTCATCCTCGGTTGGGAACGTGTCGAGGGGCTGCGGTGGCCCGGGTTGGCCGCGACCGACGGGGCGCTCGACCCGGCCGCGCTGGTGCGGTCACTGCCGGCGCGCGGTGACCTGGTGATGATCTCGTTCGATCGCGGTGAACCGCTGCCCCTGCCGGCCGCCGCGATGGCGGCGGTGCTCGACGCGGGTCGGCAGGCGCGCGACGTCGTGGTGGTCGACCTGCCGCGGCGCCTCGACGACGCCGCGGTGGCCGCGCTGCAGGGTGCCGATCACACGCTGCTGGTGGTGCCGGCGGAGCTGCGGGCCACGGCGGCGGCCACGCAGGTGGCCAAGGCTGTCGCGCTGCACTGCGCGTCGGCGTCCGTGGTGGTGCGCGGTCCGGCGCCCGGCAACCTGTCGGCGGCCGAGGTGGCGCGGTCGGTCGGGTTCCCGCTGGCGGGGTTGCTCCAGCCCGAGCCCGGGTTGGCCCGCGAGCTGGAACATGGGCAGGCGCCGGCGTCCGGTGGCCGCGGACCGCTGGCCGAGCTGTGCCGGCGGGTGCTCACGGACGTGTTCGCGTTGTCGCCGGAGGTGGCGGCATGACGGCGACGTTGCCGGCCAACCCGCCGCCCTACGGCCGCGCGCCGGCCGACCTGGCCGGCCGGGTGCGGCGGCGCTTCGCCGCGGGCCGTGACGAGGTGAGCCCGGCCGCGGTGGTGGCGGCGGTGCGGGAGACGGGCGGACCGGTGCTCGGCGACCGCGACGTCCTGCGGTTGGCGGCGCGAGTGCACGACGATCTTGTGGGCGCGGGCCCGCTGGGTCCGCTGCTTTCCGACCCCGAGGTGACCGACGTGCTGGTCAACGCGACGGAGGTGTGGGCCGACCGGGGCAACGGTCTGCGCCGGGAACGCGTCGCGTTGTCGTCGCCCGACGCGGTGCGGCGGCTCGCCCAGCGGCTGGTGGGAGCGGCGGGCCGGCGACTCGACGACGGGGCGCCATATGCGGACGCGATCCTGCCCGACGGCACGCGGCTGCACGCGGTGCTGCCGCCGGTGGGGACGGGCGGCCCGTATCTGTCACTGCGTACGTTCCGCCGCCGCCCCTACACGCTGGCCGACCTGGTCGCGTGCGCGACGGTGCCGGGTCCGGTGGCAGACCTGCTGGCCGCGATGGTGGCGGCCCGCTTGGCCTATCTGGTGGTCGGCGGCACGGGCTCGGGCAAGACGACGCTGCTGAACACGTTGATCGAGCTGGTGCCACGCGACGAGCGGATCGTCCTGGTGGAAGACGCGACGGAGCTACGCCCGGCCCATCCGCACGTGGTGAGCCTGCAGTGTCGGGTGTCCAACGTGGAGGACGCCGGCCAGGTGGAGATGACCGATCTGGTCCGCCAGGCGCTGCGAATGCGGCCGGACCGGTTGGTGGTCGGCGAGTGCCGCGGCGCGGAGATCGCGGATCTGTTGCGGGCGTTGAACACGGGCCACGAGGGCGGCGCCGGCACCATGCACGCCAACGCGATCGCCGACGTGCCGGCGCGGTTGGAGGCCCTGGGGTTGTTGGGTGGCTTGCCGCGGGTGGCCCTCCACGCGCAGGCCGCCGCGGCGTTGCAGGTGGTGCTGCACATGCGCCGCACGACGTCGGGGCGGGTCCTGGAGACGGTCGGCCTGGTGGTCCCGGAGGGCCCGGACCGGTTCATCACTGTGCGGCCGGTCTGGGACCGCTCCGCGGGGGTGGCGCCGGCAGCAGGCGACCTCGCGTCCTTGCTGGCCTCACGCGGCGTTCGCGTCCCAGAAATCCTCTGGCCAGGTGCGCGGTGACCGCCGGTTTCGCCGTGGCCTTCGTGCCGACAGGCGGCGTCCTCGGCAGGTCTTTCGCTGCATTGCCGACCTTCGCTGGTGGGTTGCCTGCGCGCCGGGTTCTGGCGGTGGGCGCGGTGTGGTGGCGTGCGTTGCCGATCCTGGCCGGTGGATTGCGGGCTCTGGCGCCGCGGCCGGGTCGATGGGCTGGTGTGCGGTGAGCGCGGTCGTGGGGGTCTTGTCGCTGGTCATCGTTGTCCTGCTGGCGGTCGGGCTGGTCGTCGTCAAGCGTTCGAGGGCGTTGCGGCGGCGACAGCAGTCGGTCCTGGCGCCGGTTGCCGCACCGGCGCGCCGGTCGTTCGCGCGCACATCGCGGGTTCCGGGTCGGCTGCTGGGGGTGGTTCTGTCCGGGCCGCGGTGGCGGGCCGCATTGCTGGCGCTGCTTGTCGGGGCTTCGGTGGGATTTCTGCTGGGCGGACCGGTCGCCGCGATCGCATTGGGTGCCTACGCGGTGGTGGCTGTGGTCCATCTGCGTCGCGCCAGGGCTGCCGCGGCGGGCCGTGCTGCCAGGTCCGCGCTGCTTGACCGGTTGACCGGGCTGGCTGCCGACCTCCGTGCCGGTGTTCCGATTCAGGCGGCGGCAAAGGATTTCGCCCCCGACCGTGGTGACCCCGGCCACCGCGGGCCCGCGGGTCCGCGCGGTCGAGGAGGGGCCGAGGAGGTTGACGGGCTGAGCGCGTTGGCGCGGGCCGCGGTGATGTTGGCGGAACGCACGGGCGCACCGCTGGCCGACCTGATCGACCGGATCGAGGCCGACGCCCGGGCCGGGGATCGCGCGCGGGCTTCGGCGATCGCGCAAGCCGCCGGCGCGCAGGCCACGGCCATGCTCCTGGCCGCATTGCCGCTGGGTGGGTTGGCGCTCGGCTACGCGATCGGCGCCGATCCGCTGGCGATCCTGCTCCACACCCCGCTGGGTGCCATCTGCGCCGTCTGCGCCATCGCCTTGCAGATCCTCGGCCTTGTGTGGTCGCAACGGCTGCAACCGAGGCTGCCATGAACGTCGCGGACGGCCTTCCTGTCGCCGCTCAGCCTGGTCCGCCGGCTGGTCGCCCTCCGTCGGTCGACGCCGGCACTTTGCGGCGCCGTGCCGGTGAAGGTGCGCACGCGATGCTCGGCCTCGCGCTGAGCCCGCCCTCGCGGCGTAGCGCACCGAGCCGCCCTGGACGGCTGCTGGCAGGCATTGGGCCGGATCGTGGGGCGGTGTCGTGATGCGCGCGTTTCGACGACCGCGGGCGAGGCGGCGGTTGGCGTCGCTGTCGGCCGCGCCGAAAGTGCGGCGGCGTCCCGACATCGCGAAGCTCGGCGCCCTTGCGACGGCGGCCGCGACGGCCGTACTCGTCGACGGCTGGTGGGGTCTCGCCCTCGCCGCGCCGGCCGCCGTCGTCGCTCACCGGGTCATCGGCCGGCTCGAACCTCCGGAGGCCAAGGAACGCCGGCTTCGCGAGGAGGCCGCCGCGCCGATCTGCACCGACCTGATCGCCGCCGCGTTGCGGGCGGGTGCGCCGGTCGACGTGGCTCTGCTCGGCGTCGCCGACGCGCTCGGCGGGCCGTTACGGGAGCGCCTGACCACCGTCGGCCGATCACTGCGGCTGGGTGCCGAGCCAGACGAGGCGTGGGGCCAGCTCGCCGACATGCCGGGCGGCACCCGGATCGCGGCCGCGGCGGTCCGGTCGTCGGCCAGCGGCGCGGCTCTCGCGGGTGCGCTGACCCGGCTCGCCGACGACCTTCGCGCCGACCGGGCAGCGGCGATGGAGGCAGCCGCGCGCCGCTCCGGCGTACTCATCGTGCTGCCGCTCGGTTTCTGTTTCCTGCCCGCCTTCATCCTCGCCGGTCTCGTGCCGGTGATCGTCGCCCTCCTCGGCGACGTGCTCTGACCGACAGAAGGGAGTCACACCGTGCGTAAGCTCCTCGCCCGGCTGCGCGACGACGACGGCATGACCACCGCGGAGTACGCGGTCGGCACCGTCGCGGCCGTAGCGTTCGCCGCCGGGCTGTTGAAGGTCGTCACCTCCGAGAAAGTGCTCGCCGCGCTTTCCGCCGTCATCAGCCGAGCGCTCGGCTGATGGCCCGGGCCCGTCTCATGCGACCCGTACCGGCGCGCCGACTCCTAGGCGGCGAACCTCCGACGCCGCCGGGAGTCCTCCGGGGCCGGCGCGGCCCGACGTGGCCGCGGTGGACGGGCCGTGGCCGCGACCGCGGTTCGACGACGGCGGAGTTGGCAGCGGCCACACCGGCGGTGGTCCTGCTGCTCTTCGTCGGCGTCGCCGCGGTCGCGGCCACCCAAACCAAACTGCAGTGCGCCGACGCCGCCCGCGACGCGGCCCTGGCCGCGGCCCGCGGCCAGGAAGGCAGCCTGTCGGCGAAACGCACGGCGCCCGACGGCGCCACGATCACGATCCAGGTGAATGGTGACACGGTCACCGCAACGGTCACGGCACCGGCGCGGGTGGTCGGCACCCGCCTACCGCCGATCGAGGTCTCCGCCAGCGCCGTCGCCGCCCGCGAACCGGAACTGCCATGACGACCCAGCCGGAACGAACCTCGGCGCCGTTGGTGCTGATCGACTACCTGTTTGCGAGCCTCGTTGGGCGTCCGCCAGCCGGCCGCCGGACGCTCACCCGCTGCCGCGACCGTGGTGCGGCAACCGTGTGGGCGTTGGCGATCGGTCTGTCCTTTGTGCTGCTCGGGATGGCCTGCGCGGCGGTTGGGGTGGCGGCCGTCGGCCGCCACCAGGCCCAGACCGCGGCCGACCTGGGCGCGCTGGCCGGTGCCGCACGGGCCCTCGAGGGTCCGGCCGCGGTCTGCACCCGGGCCGGCGAGATCGTCGCCGCCAACGGCGGTCGCGTCAGCGGTTGCGTCGTGCACGGATTCGACGTGGTCGTGACGGTCGAGGTGTCGGTACGCCTGCCACCGCGAGGGACGATCCGTATCGCGACGGCTCGCGCCCGCGCGGGCCCGGTGGCCGCACCACCTTGAGCCACCGACCGCCGCGGCGGGCACGAGCCTGATCGCGCCGCGGCGCTGGGCCTCCCGCCTGCTCACCCAACGGCGCTGTGCGCAATTCCCGGCCGGGTCGGGCTGGCGGCGAGGTAGCCAGCTTCCGCTGGGTCGGGCTGGCGGTGTGGCGGTCAGCCTCCGCCGGGTCGGGCTGGCGGGGGCGGTGGCGAGCTTCCCGTCGGTCGGGCTCCCGCGCGGTGGCCAGCTTCGGGCCGGCTAGAGGCGGCGCCGTGGTCGGGCTCGCGGCCGGGTGCAACCGGCGGAGCCGTGGCCAGCTTCCGGACGGGTCGGGCGCGCCCGACTGGGTCGAGTTGGCGACGCGGCGGCCGCCTGGGCCGGATCCAGCCGCCGCGCCGCGCGTCAGGCCGGATAGGGCGTCGCCTCGCGTGCCGTGCTCAAGGCCGCCGCCCACCACGCGAGCTGGTCCAGGAGGACCTTCGCGTAGCCGGCTGCGTCGGGGTCCAGCGGCCGGCCGTCCTGCCACCCGGTGAAGTAGTTCGGGAACGCCAGGCCGTCACGGATGGTGACCGCGTGCAGTTCGGTCAGGACGTTCTCCAGGTGGAGCACGGCGTGCCGACCCCCGGCCGGGCCGCCGTAGCTCACGAACGCCACCGGCTTCGCTGCCCACTGGGTGAAGTGCCAGTCGATCGCCGCCTTCAAGGAGGCCGGATAGCTGTGGTTGTACTCGGGTGTGACCAGGATGAACGCCTCCGCTCTCGTCAGGCTGGACGTCAGCGGCGCCAGCGCGGCCGGGCGGGGGTAGGCGTCGCCGGCGAACTTCGGCGAGGCCGCTGGCATCGACAGCGGGATGTCTATGTCGGCGAGGTCGACCACCTCGACGTCGAACCCGCCGTGGGTCTGGGCCTGCTCGGCGATCCAGGACGCGACGACAGGCCCAAACCTGCCCTCGCGAACGCTTCCGACGACGATGGCCAACGTGCGCTTCTCACTCATGAGATCCACCGTCTACGGCGACGGCCGCGGCAGCCAGACCGGGCGCAGGCTGGCCCCGACAGGGCCACGCTGCGGCATTCGGCTGGGCCGGCGACGAATCTAGACTTCGCTCATGGCAACGCCACTCGGCGACTTCGTCCGTGCCAAGCGCGACAGCATCCAACCCGAGTCGTTCGGGATCCCGGACCGTGGGCGCCGGCGCTCGCCGGGCCTGCGGCGGTCGGATCTGGCCTCGCGGGCGGGGATCAGCGTCGAGTACCTCACCCGCATCGAGCAGGGGCGCGACCGCAACCCGTCGCCGTCCGTGGTCAACGCTCTCGCGGACGCACTGAGCCTGGACACCGCGGAACGGCAACACCTCCGCTACCTCGCCAAGATCACGGGTGGTGCCTGCGTAGGGCGGCGACGACCCGAGCCGCCGAGTCGCGAGGTCCGCCCGACCGTGCTCGCGACGCTGCACCTCATGGAGCCGGCGGTCGCGTTCGTCACCAACCGGCTGGGCGACGTGCTCGCCGCCACCGCCGGCTTCGAGCTGATGGTGCGCGGAAGCGGCCTCCTGGAGACCGATGCGCCGAACCTGACCCGCTTCGTGTTCACCGACCCGCGCGCCCGCGCGTTCTTCCCGGAATGGGATCAGGTGGCCGACGAGCAGGTCTTCGACCTGTGGTTCGGGCCGTCCGCGGAGGTCTCCGAGTGGTTCACGGCCGAACTGGCGCCGGCTGCGGGGGAGGAGTTCACCCGGCGGCTCAACCGCCACCTGCCGCCCCCGCGGGTGCCACTGCGGATCAAGCACCCGAGTGGGTACGAGCTGTGCTGGCACCGCGAACCCCTCGACCTGTCGGGCACCGACGGCCAGATGCTGGTCGTGCTACTGCCGGCCGACGAGGCCACGGAGCAGGCCATGGACCGCCTGCGCCAACGGCCGCTCCGCGCGATCAGCTGAGTCCTAAGTGGAAAGCTCGGCAGCCGGATCGCGGTAGGCACGGCCGATCATCGTCACCCAGTCGTAGACGGCGTTCTCGCTGGGCGCGAGTGGCCCCGGCCGGAAGTGCGGCGACGACACACCACGTTGGACGGACTCGCAGGCGGCCCAGTCCTGGCGGTTGGTCAGGTCCCAGAACTCGACGGCGTACGCCGGGTCGGTCACCCCGGCGGGAAAGAGCCACTCGCAGGTGACACGGGTGCGCTGCGGCGACAGTGGTTCGAGGAGGTGGGTCATCACGTAGTCCGGGTGCAGCGAGATGAGCATGTTCGGGAACAGGCCGACGTAGCGGACCAGCCGTGGGTCGACCCCGTCGAGCGCGATGCCGTGGGAGCGGCCGTCGAGGGACATCGTCTCCGCGTGGTCGCGGAGGTCCATCGAGCCGCCCACCCACGCGCCGGGCTCGCGCCAGTTGCTGCCCGAGTTCGGCGGCGAGACCGCGCACAGTTCGGGGTGGATCAGGGGGCAGTGGTAACACTCGTGGTAGTTCTCCGCGATGATCTTCCAGTTCGCGGCCACCTCGTACTCGTGGCGCGCCTTGGTGTCCAACGCCTCCGGCTGGTAGGGCGCCACGTGCTTCGCGAGCGCACCGACATGCTCCGCGAACGGCCGCGCGGTGCCCGTCGCATTGACGAACAGCCAGCCGTGCCAGTCGACGGCCGGGAGTTCGACCAGGCCGAACCCTGAGCCGTCGAACTCCGGACCCATCCGCGGTGCGGTGCGGACGCGACCGTCGAGGTCATAGGACCAGCCGTGGTACGGGCAGAGCACCGCCGGGCGGTCGGCCGCCTCGCCCGCGGCCAGCAACTCGTGCCCGCGGTGCCGGCAGACGTTGGCGAACGCCCGCGGCGGCGTCCCCGCCGCGAACGTCACCAGCACGCCGACGTCGCCGACGTTCAGGGCTCGCTGGTTGGCGCCCTCGGCGAGAACGGCCGTGCGCCCGACCGACACCCATGACCCCGCGAACAGCTGCCGGCGTTCCCAGGCGAGCACGTCGGCACCGACGTACGCGACGGCCGGCAACATGGTCGACTGACCGAACGGCCGAAGCACGGACTCGAGCGCGGACGGCTCGATCGGCGCACCCACCATCCCGCCATCATCACCGACCGCCCCGCCGCCCGGAAACCGCGGAGCTACCGCATCAGGCCGCGGTCTCCGTAGACGGCCGCACCGCCAGGGCGGCACGAGGTGCGGGAAGCTCCGACTCGTTGCCGTTTGGAGAGCCCGCCAAGGGCTGCCGCTCCGCGTCGGCACGCGCCGCCAGCTTCGCCCGCGCCTTCGGCACCCGCGGCACCTCCACAACAACATCCGCAACGCCCGCCTCGGCCGCGACGGCAAGGAGGGACGCCGGGGCGTCGACCAGCAGGGCATCGGTGACGCTCGGCGTGGCTATCGCGGTAAGGGTGGCCGCGACCGCGGGAGCCGGGGCCGGCCCGTCGGCGGCGGCATCGAGCAGGCGCACATCCGGTTCGCTGACGCTCGGCGTGGCTATCGCGGCCAAGGTGGCCGCGACCGCGGGAGCCGGGGCCGGCCCGTCGGCGGCGGCATCGAGAAGGCGCACATCCGGTTCGGTGACGCTCGGCGTGGCTATCGCGGTCAGGGCTGTCGGAGCCGGCGACGCGGCGGCGGTGAGGTTCGTGAGGACCACGTCCAGGACCTTGACCGCCTCCGCCTTGGCCAGGGGGTTGTTGCCGTTGCCGCACTTCGGTGACTGGACACACGACGGGCAGCCGGCCTCGCAGGCGCACTCCGCGATCACGTCGCGGGTGGCCTGCAGCCACGCCGACGCCGAGGCGAAAGCGCGTTCCGCGAAGCCCGCACCCCCCGAGTGGCCGTCGTAGACGAACACCGTCGGCAGGCCCGTGTCCGGGTGGGATGCCGTCGACAATCCGCCGATGTCCCAGCGGTCGCACGTCGCCACCAGCGGAAGCAGGCCGATCGCCGCGTGCTCGGCCGCGTGCAGCGCGCCCGGCACGTCGGCCTCGGCCACCCCGCACGCCGCCAGCGCCGACGGGGACACCGTGAACCAGACCGCCACCGTGCGGAGCTCGCGGGCCGGTAGGTCCAGGGGTCGTGTGTCGATGACCTCGCCCGAGCCGTGGCGGCGCCGCTGATAGGACACCACCTGGCTCGTCACGTCCACCTCGCCCAGGTGCATCTCCACCGGGCCCGCCTGCACCGACGAGCCCACCCCGACCACCGACAGCGTCGTCACGTCGCGGGCGTGCGTCGTGTAGTCCGGCTCCTCCGCGTGGACCAGCGCGCAGCCGTCGTCGAGATCGAGCGTGTCGACCACGTACGACGCGCCCTGATGCAGATAGACCGCGCCGTCGTGGAGCATGAAGTGGGACGAGCCCGCGTCCGTCATGCCGAGCAACCGGCCCGTCGCCGACTCGACCACGCAGATCTGCTGCCCACCGCTGCCGCGCAGGTCGATCTCGGGTCGCTTGTAGGGGCGCCAGTACCAACCCGACGGGCGCCGCCGCAGCAGTCCGGCCGCGACCAGCTCCTCCAGCACCGGCACCGCGGCCGGGCCGAACAGCGACAGGTCCGCCTGCGTCAGCGGGCCCTCGGCCGCCGCGCAGCACAGTTGGGGGCCGAGCACGTACGGGTTCGACGGGTCCAGGACCGTCGCCTCGACCGGGCGGCCGAACAACGCCTCCGGGTGGTGCACGAGATAGGTGTCCAGCGGGTCGTCGCGGGCCACCAGCACCGCCAGCGCGTCCTCGCCCGAGCGGCCAGCCCGACCGGCCTGCTGCCACAGCGACGCCCGCGTCCCCGGATAACCACAGATCAGCACCGCGTCCAGGCCCACGAGGTCGACGCCGAGCTCCAGCGCGTTCGTCGACGCCAGGCCGAGCAGCGACCCGGACAGCAGGCCCTCCTCGAGGGAACGTCGCTCGTCGCGCAGATACCCGGCTCGGTAGGCCGCGACCCGGGAAGCCAGCGCGGGGGATATTTCCGACAGCGACCGCCGGGCCACCGTCGCGATCGTCTCGGCGCCGCGCCGGGAGCGGACGAACGCCACGGTCCGCACGCCGGCCGCCACCGCGTCCGTCAGCAGGGACGCCGTCTCACGGACCGCCGACCGGCGGACCGACGCGCCCTCCAGCGGCGGCTCCCACAGCGCGAACGTCACCCCACCGCGCGGCGACGCGTCCTCGGTCACCGGCTCGACCCGCAGGCCCGTGAGCCGCGCGGCCGCC
The DNA here is from genome assembly GCF_040654855.1 of Asanoa sp. NPDC050611. NCBI lineage: Bacteria > Bacillati > Actinomycetota > Actinomycetes > Micromonosporales > Micromonosporaceae > Asanoa > Asanoa sp. NPDC050611. The sequence continues at coordinate 4,266 of NZ_JBFAIU010000057.1, read as the reverse complement.
GTCTCCGGATCTCCGGCCGTCGCGGACGCGAGCACGAACACGGGGGTGCGCCCGTACCGCGCCGCCGCCCGTCGCAACCGCCGCAGCACGTGCGCGACGTGCGAGCCGAAAACACCGCGATAGGTGTGGCACTCGTCCACCACCACGAACGCGAGCCGCCGCAGGAACGTGCCCCATGCGGCATGGCCCGGCAGGATGCTTCGGTGCAACATATCCGGATTTGTCAGGACGAAGCGCGAGTTCTGGCGGATCCACTCCCGCTCGGCCCGCGGTGTGTCGCCGTCGTAACACGCCGGGCGTACGTCCGGCACGTCCAAGCCGGCGACGGAGCGTAACTGGTCAGCCGCGAGCGCCTTGGTCGGTGCGAGATACAGCACGGTCGCCCGCGGATCAGCCACCAATCGGGACAACGCGGGCAGCTGGTAGGCCAGCGACTTCCCGGACGCGGTCCCTGTCGCCACCACCACGTGCCGACCTTCATGAGCCAGCGAGGCAGCAAGAGCCTGATGCCGCCACGGCGACGACACGCCGCGCGCCGCGAAGGCGGAGACGACCGGATCAGGCACCCACGACGGCCACGGCACGGGGTCGCCGACCCGCGGCGCGACCTCTTCGACATGCGTGACCGGCGGCCGGTCGAGCAGGCCGGACAGCAGGGCAGCCGGCCGCCCAACCGCCAAAGTCATGCCTGCACTCTCGCACTGATGTACGGACGAGTCGACGCCGGGTCAGGTCATCGCTGCATACACAGCGTGTCGATGGTTAGATCGCAGGGACGAGACACGACCGCGGGAGGCGTTCGATGGAGCTGTCGCTCTCGACCCGGACCCAGGGCGAGCACACCATTCTCGAGGTGGGCGGCGAGGTCGACGTCTACACGGCTCCTCGCCTCCGCGAGCGCCTCATCGAGCTGATCGACGCCGGCGCCACGCAAATCGTTGTGGACCTCGGCCGGGTCGACTTCCTCGACTCCACCGGTCTCGGCGTGCTGGTCGGCGCGCTCAAGCGGCTCCGCGCCGCCGGCGGTGGGCTCAGCCTGGTCTGCGACAAGGAACCCCTGCTGAAGATCTTCCGGATCACGGCGCTCGACCAGGTCTTCCCGCTGTTCGCGACCGTCGAAGCGGCGACACAGGCCGGCCCGGCCGCGTGATGGCGACAGTTCGTCTCTCGTTCTCCCCGGCTCCGGTGCACGTCCGGACCGCCCGCCTGGTCGGTGTCGCGGTCGCCCGGCGGGCCGGCGTGGCCGAGGAGCTCCTCGACGAGGTGCGGCTGGCGATCGGCGAGGCCTGCACCCGCGCGGTCGCGCTGCACCGGCAGTACGGGCTGACCGACCTGGTCCTGGTCGAGATGTCCGACGGCGGCAGCTACATCGTCCGGGTCATCGACCGCGCACCGATCGAGGCGGGCCTGGGCATCGCCGCGTTGCCGCCGGACGAGTTGGCCAACGAGTCGCTGACTGACGAGGCGCTGACCGTTGGTGTCGGGTTCGCCCTGCTCGCGGGGTTCGTCGAAGATCTCCAGGTGCGTCCCGTCGACGACGGCATCGGCACCGAAGTACGCATGGTCTGGCCGGTCGCGCGCTAGCAGAGATCACGTTTTGTGCGCGACAACCCCGCGCCGATGTGAATGTCAACACTGTGTACGGCTAGAGTACGCGGGTTATCAGCTAGCGCCCTGACCTCTACTTCCGTGTGGGTCGGGTGCGTCGTTGCTCTCCACATGGAGACGTCCCAGGCCGGGTTAGTCCTCCGGCGGGACGCGTAGGTCGGTTATTGGAGGACATAGATGTCCGGGACCGGGACCTTGGCCGCCGACAGTGGTGGCCTGTCCCTTACCAGTGCGAACTTTTCGTACGTGATCGTCGCTTTGGTCATCGCTCTCGTGGCGCTTGGCTTCGCGGCCACACTGCGTCGGGCGGTTCTGGCGACCGGTAAGGGCACCACCAACATGCAGGAGATCGCGGGCGCTGTGCAGGAGGGCGCCTCCGCTTACCTGCGCCGCCAGTTCAGAACGCTCGCGATCTTCGTAGTGATCGCCGTGATCCTGCTCTACGTGCTGCCGGTGCATGGCGCGGACGGCAACGAGACGCTGGTCAAGATCGGCCGCTCGGCGTTCTTCGTCGTCGGCGCGGCGTTCAGCGCCTTCATCGGCGGCGCCGGCATGGCGCTGGCGACCCGCGCCAACCTGCGGGTGGCGGCTGCCGCCCGTGAGGCGGAGGGCGGCCGTGAGAAGGCGATGCAGATCGCGTTCCGCACGGGTGGCGTCGTCGGCTTCCTCACCGTCGGCCTCGGCCTCGTCGGCGCGACCGTCGTCGTGCTGCTCTACAAGGGCGACGCGCCGACCGTGCTCGAGGGCTTCGGCTTCGGCGCCGCGCTGCTCGCGATGTTCATGCGGGTCGGCGGCGGCATCTTCACCAAGGCCGCCGACGTCGGCGCCGACCTGGTCGGCAAGGTCGAGCAGGGCATCCCGGAGGACGACCCGCGCAACGCGGCGACCATCGCCGACAACGTGGGCGACAACGTCGGTGACTGCGCCGGCATGGCGGCCGACCTGTTCGAGTCGTACGCCGTGACCCTGGTCGCCGCCCTGATCCTGGGTCGGGCCGCGTTCGGCCAGGACGGCCTGGTCTTCCCGCTGATCGTCTCGGCGATCGGCGCGATCATCGCGATCATCGGCGTGTTCATCACCCGGCTGCGCGCGAGCGACCGCAACGGCCTGCAGGCGATCAACCGAGCGTTCTACATCTCGGCGGCGATCTCCGCCGTCGCGGTCGCGGTCGTCGCCTGGTTCTACCTCAAGCCGTCGTTCGCCGAGTTCGACGGAGTGTCCCCGGAAGTCGCCGCGATCACCCGTGACCCCCGTTGGGTCGCGATCGGCGCGGTCGTCATCGGCATCGTGCTGGCCGCCGCCATCCAGGCGCTGACCGGCTACTTCACCGAGGTCGAGCGCCGTCCGGTGCAGGACATCGGCAAGAGCTCGCAGACCGGCGCGGCCACCGTCGTGCTGGCCGGCATCAGCGTCGGCCTCGAGTCGGCCGTCTACTCGGCGCTGCTGATCGGCGCCGGCGTGTTCGGTGCGTTCCTGCTCGGCGGCGGGTCGCTGACCCTGTCGCTGTTCGCGGTCGCGCTGGCCGGCACCGGCCTGCTGACCACCGTCGGCGTCATCGTCGCGATGGACACCTTCGGCCCGATCTCCGACAACGCCCAGGGCATCGCGGAGATGTCCGGCGACATCGACGAGCACGGCGCGAAGACGCTGACCGAGCTCGACGCCGTCGGCAACACCACGAAGGCGATCACCAAGGGCATCGCGATCGCTACGGCCGTCCTCGCCGCGACCGCGCTGTTCGGCTCGTACACCAACTCGGTGGCGACGTCGCTGACCGACGCGGGCGTCTCGGACGTCGGCAACTACATCCTCAACCTGCTCAACATCAGCAACCCGCGGAACCTGGTCGGCCTGATCGTCGGCGCCGCGGTGGTGTTCCTGTTCTCCGGTCTCGCGATCAACGCGGTGGCCCGGTCCGCCGGCGCCGTCGTGGTCGAGGTGCGCCGCCAGTTCCGGGAGTTCCCGGGCATCATGGACCGCACCCAGCGGCCCGAGTACGGCAAGGTCGTCGACATCTGCACCCGCGACGCGCAGCGCGAGCTGCTCACCCCGGGTCTGCTGGCGATCCTGGCGCCGATCGCGGTCGGCTTCGGCCTCGGTGCCGGCGCGCTGGCCTCCTACCTGGCCGGTGCGATCGGCGCGGGCACGCTGATGGCGGTCTTCCTGGCCAACTCCGGTGGTGCCTGGGACAACGCCAAGAAGCTGGTCGAGGACGGTCACTACGGCGGCAAGGGCTCCGAGGCCCACGCCGCGACCGTCATCGGTGACACCGTCGGTGACCCGTTCAAGGACACCGCCGGCCCGGCGATCAACCCGCTGATCAAGGTGATGAACCTGGTCGCGCTGCTGATCGCGCCGGCCGTCATCACGTTCAGTGTCGGCGACGACGCGAACACCGGCCTGCGGATCGCCATCGCCCTGGTCGCGGCGGCCGTGATCGTGGCTGCCGTGGTGTTCAGCAAGCGCAAGCCGGTCGCGATGTCGGAGGCCGATTCGGGAAAAGATGAGGCTTCGTCGCAAGCGGAGCGCGTGAACGTCTGACCAAGCGCCCCAACGAGTACGGCAGCACGATCAGTGCGACGAACGGCAGGATGTAGCGGTCGATGTGCGTGCCGATGGCGTCGTAGATCTTCCCGGCCAGCAGGTAGCCGATCAGCA
>NZ_JBFAIU010000056.1:0-30525 GCF_040654855.1 Asanoa sp. NPDC050611 | reverse complement strand
CCTCACCCACGCCGCCACCGGCCTCGCGGGCCGCGTCACCAGCACCACCACCGGCCTGCTTGGCCGCCTCACCCGCGCCACCACCGGCCTCGCGGGCCGCGGGCGAGGATGCCCGCGAACAGACCCTCAGAAGGTGAAGAAGACGGTCTCATGGTCGCCCTGCAGGGTGATGTCGAAGGCGTACCCGTCGTCGATCTCCTTCGCGATCAGCGTCGGCCGGCGGATCGGGTCGACCCGCGCCAGCACGGGGTCGTCGGCGTTGGCCGCCGAGTCGGGGAAGTAGATGCGGGTGACGACCCGGTCGAGCAGCCCGCGGGCGAGCACCGAGACGTCGATGTGCGGCGCCTGGAGCGCACCGTCCGGGCCGGGCACCGGGCCCGGCCGCACGGTGCGGATCGCGTACCGGCCTGCGGTGTCGGTCGGGCAGCGGGCGAAGCCGCGGAACCCGGCCGTGGCGACGGCGCCGCGCGGGTCGTCCGGGTGGTCGAAGCGGCCCTCCGGGTCGGCCTGCCACGTCTCGATCAGCGCGTCCGGCACCGGCTCACCGGAGCCGTCGAGGACGACGCCGCGCAGCCAGAACGCGCCCGGCGTGCCCGCGTCGACGGCCAGCGGCCCGCCGTCGAACGGCAGACCGAGCGCGAAGAACGGCCCGACGGTCTGCGACGGGGTGGTCATTCGTCCTCCATCGGGGTCGCGTCGCGCCCGCGCAGCACGATGTCCCACCGGTAGGCGAGCGACCACTCGGGCGTCGTGGCGGCGAGGTCGAACGCGGCGACCATGCGCTGGCGGGCGGCCGGCTCGCGGACCGAGTTGAAGATCGGGTCCTGGTCGAAGAGCGGGTCGTTCGGGAAGTACATCTGCGTGACCAGGCGCTGGGTGAACGCGCGGCCGAACAGCGAGAAGTGGATGTGCGCGGGGCGCCAGGCGTTGTGGTGGTTGCGCCACGGGTACGCGCCCGGCTTGATCGTGACGAACCGGTAGCGGCCCTCGCTGTCGGTCATCGTCCGGCCGGCGCCGGTGAAGTTGGGGTCGAGCGGTGCGGGGTGCTGGTCACCCACGTGGTTGTAGCGCCCGGCGGCGTTGGTCTGCCAGATCTCCACCAGCGTGTCCCGCACCGGCCGGCCGTCGCCGTCGAGCACCCGCCCGAAGACCTCGATGCGCTCGCCCTGCGGCTCGCCCGCGTGCTGGCGGGTGAGGTCGTTGTCGAGGGCGCCGAGGTCGCGCTCGCCGAGCGCCGGCCCGGTCAGTTCGGTCAGCCCCTGCGGCAGCAGCACCAAGGGCTGGCGCGGGTGACGCAGCCGGGTCGAGCCGTAGCCCGGTGCGGCCAGCGGGGGTCGGTCGGCCTCGGCGTGGCTCCGGTAGGGCGCCGGCAGGCGTAGGTCAGGCAACGCTGCCTCCTCTCGTCGACGGCGTTGTCAGCGATCGCAGCGCCGTCAGCTCCGCGGGGGTGGGTGGTTCGGTGACCGCCAGCTCGGCGCGCACGGCGAGCGGCCAGCCGGTGGCCGCGCGCACCGCGTCGACGGTCACGCCGGGATGGATGCTGGCGAGCGTCAGCTCGCAGGTCTCGGGGTCGGGCTCGAGCACGCCGAGGTCGGTGATCAGCCGGACCGGGCCGCGCCCGCGCAGGCCGAGCGCGGCGCGGTGGCCGGGGCCGTCGCCAAAGCCGAGCGAGGTGACGAACGCGAGGCGGTCGACCAGGATCCGCGGCCGGTGCCGGACGATGATGATGGTCTCCCGGCAGGACGCGGCGATCTCCGGCGCGCCGCCCGCGCCCGGCAAGCGCACCGACGGCGCCGCGTAGTCGCCGATCACCGTGGTGTTGATGTTGCCGCGCCGGTCGACCTGCGCGGCGCCCAGGAACCCGACGTCGACGCGGCCGGGCTGAAGCCAGTAGTTGAAGATCTCGGGGACGCTGACCACGGCGTCGGCGGTCTCGCCGAGCTCACCGTCGCCGATGGACAGTGGCAGCACGGTCGGCTTCGCGCCGATCGCGCCGGACTCGTAGATCAGCGCCAGGTCGGGGTTGCAGGTGCGGCGGGCCAGGTTGGCCGCGGTGCTCGGCAGGCCGATGCCGACGAAGCAGGAGGTGCGCCCGGCCAGCGACCGCGCGGCGGTGACCGTCATGATCTCGTCGGCGTCCCAGCCGCTCATGCCCCGATCACCTCGTCGAGCCACTTGGCGAACGCGTCCCGGTCGCGACTGATCGGGTCCCAGGACTGGTAGAAGTCGTTGTCGCGGTCGTAGTAGCCCTGCGCGTAGGACGGGTGCGCGCCGCGCGGCACGGGTGCGACCGCGCTGACCACCCAGCCGGGCAGCACCACCGCGTCGGGCCGCGGGTCGAGCTCGTCGACGATCTCCTCGACCGTCACCAGCGACCGTTTCGCGGCCAGCACCGCCTCTTTCTGCACGCCGGTGATCCCCCACATCTGCACGTTGCCACGGCGGTCGGCGCGCTGTGCGTGGATCACGGCGACGTCCGGGTTGAGCGCCGCGACCGCGGTGAGCACCTCGCCGGTGAACGGGCAGGTCACGGTGGACACCGTGGTGGTGTGCCTGGCGATGTCGGTGCCGACGTAGCCGCGCAGCACCGCGAACGGCAGCCCCGACGCACCGGCCACGTAACGGTTGGCCATGCCGGCGTGGCTGTGCTCCTCGATCTCGATCGGCCCGGGCCAGGCGTTCTCGACGGCGTCGCGGAACCGGTGCAGGGAACCGACGCCCGGGTTGCCGCCCCAGGAGAACACCAGCCGGGCCGCGCAGCCGGCGCCGATGAGCTGGTCGTAGACGATGTCCGGAGTCATCCGGACGAGCGTGAGCCCGCGCCGCCCCTGCCGGATGATCTCCTGCCCGGCGGCCACCGGGATGAGGTGGGTGAAGCCCTCCAACGCGACCGTGTCCCCGTCGTGGACCAGCGCCGCCACACCCTCGGCGAGGCTGACGAGCTCGGCCATGCGGCTCCCACTCTGTGCGCTATGCGAACAACCGTTCAGCGGCCAGCCTAAGAACCGCACGCTTCGCGCGTCAATAATGACAAGCATTGACTTCTGGTAGCGCACGGTTCTAGGTTTCCCGATGTACATCTGTGCGCTATCCGAACACCCCCATCTTTCTCCGTCACCCCTCAGCGGATGGAGTTCCGATGCGACGCCCCTTGCTCGCCCTCTTCACCGCGGTGGCGTTGCTCGCCACGGCCGCCTGCGGTGACTCGTCCGAAGAACCCAGCGCCGGGTCGTCCGGCGGTGCCGCGCAGCCCGACAAGGTGAACGCCGGCGTCATCGCCATCCTCGACGTCGCGCCGATCTACCTCGGCAAGGAAAAGGGCTTCTTCAGCAAGCGCAACATCGACCTGACCCTGACCACCGCGCAGGGCGGCGCCGCGATCGCGCCCGCCGTGCTCTCGGGCGAATACCAGTTCGGGTTCAGCAACGCGATCTCGCTGCTGCTGGCCAAGTCGCAGAACGCGCCGCTCAAGGTGGTCTGCAACGGCGTCAACTCGACGGGTGCCGCGGAGGACTTCGCGGGCCTGTTCGTCAAGCCGGACAGCCCGATCCAGTCGCCGAAGGACCTGGTCGGCAAGACCGTCGCGGCCAACACGCTGAAGAACATCGTGGACACCAGCGTCCGCGCCTCGGTGAAGAAGGACGGCGCCGACCCGAGCCAGGTCAAGTTCACCGAACTGCCGTTCCCGGAGCAGCTTCCCGCGCTGCAGGCGGGCCGGGTCGACGCGATCTTCGTGGTCGAGCCGTTCCAGTCGGCCGCGGTGGCCGCGGGCATGCGCAAGATCGCTTCCAGCTATGTGGACGCGGCGCCCAACCTGACCGTCGCCATGTACTTCACCTCGGTCAAGCTGGCCGGCGAGAACCCTGACCTGGTCGCCCGGTTCACCGAGGCGATGAAGGAGTCGCTCGCCTACGCGGACGCGCACGGCGACGAGGTCCGGGACATCATCGGCGAATACACGAAGATCGAGGAGCCGGTCCGGGCGAAGATGGTGCTGCCCAAGTGGCCGGCCGAGATCAACACCGACGCGGTGAACGCGCTGGCCGACGCCGCGGTCGCCGACGGCCTGCTGACCCAGAAGCCGGACGTCGCGGGGCTGCTGCCCTGATGGTCGCGGTCGCGGCGCGCACGCCTCGGGTGACCGGCCGGCGGTTCCGGTCGGTCACCCTGGGCGCGCTCGGCCTTCTCGGGTTCGCGCTGCTGCTCGAGGTGGCGCCGCGGGTCGGCGTCGTGCCGATCGAGTTCGCGCCGCCCACCAGCCAGATCCTGGTCACCCTCGGCGAGCAGCTGGGCCAGCCGTCGTTCTGGACGGCGTTGCTGCGGACCCTGGGCACCTGGGCCGAAGGGCTGTTGATCGCGGTGGTCGCCGGCACGGTCGTCGGCGTGCTGCTGGGCTCGCTGCCCGTCCTGCGCGCGGCGACCGCCACGACCATCGAGTTCCTGCGGCCGATCCCCTCGGTGGCGCTGATCCCGCTCGTGATCGTCCTCTACGGGCCGACCGTCCGCTCGACCCTCGTGCTGGTCGTCTACGCGGCGTTCTGGCAGATGCTGATCCAGGTGGTGCACGGGGTCGTCGACGTCGACCCGGTCGCCCGCGACACCGCCCGCTCGTTCCGGCTCGGCCCCTGGGGGACCGTCCGTTACGTGATCTGGCCGAGCGCGCTGCCGTACGTGATGACCGGGCTGCGCCTGGCCGCCGCGGTCGCGCTGATCCTGACCATCACCGGCGAGCTGGTGATCGGCTCGCCCGGTCTCGGCAAGGAGATCGACAACGCGCAGCAGAGCAACGCGGTGCGCATCGTGTACGCGCTGATCGTCGTCACCGGCGTCCTCGGCGTGCTGATCAACGTGCTCATCCGGCAGGTCGAGCGCCGCGTGCTGGCCTGGCACCCGTCCACCCGTGCGGAAACGGTCGAGGGGATGGGCGTGCGATGAGACTCCTCTGGCGACTGCTGCTCGCGGTGGGCCTGCCGATCCTGCTCCTCGCCGCGTGGTGGTTCGGCTCGGCCGGCAGCAAGAGCTTCTACTGGCCCGCGCTGTCGACCATTGTGGACGCGTTCGGCCGCACCTGGACCTGGGACATGTTCCAGGAGCAGGTCTTCCCGTCGCTCTGGCGGCTGCTCGCCGGCTATTTCCTGGCCGTGCTGCTCGGTGTCGCGCTCGGCGTGCTGATCGGCACCTACAGCGCGGTCCGCGCGCTGCTCGAGCCCGTGCTCGAGTTCCTGCGCGCGTTCCCGCCGCCGGTGCTCGTGCCGGCGGCCATCCTGCTCTCGGGCATCGGCGACCGCACCAAGATCCTCGTGATCGTCTTCGGCTGCGTCTGGCCGGTGCTGCTCAACACCATCGAGGGTGTCCGCGGGCGCGACGAGGTGCTCAGCGACACCTGCCGCACCTACCGCGTCACGGGGCTGCTCCGCCTGCGCCACCTGGTGCTGCGCGCGGCCAGCCCGCAGATCGTCACCGGCGCCCGGCAGGCCCTCCCGCTGGCCATCATCCTCATGGTGATCAGCGAGATCATGGCCGCCAACGAGGGCCTCGGCTTCACGGTCCTGCAGTTCCAGCGGGGTTTCCAGATCCCCGAGATGTGGAGCGGCGTGCTCCTGCTCGGGCTGATCGGCATCGTGCTCTCCCTGCTGTTCAGAATCGCCGAGCGCTCGTTGCTCGGCTGGTACCACGGCCAGCGCGCGGGACAACGGGAGTGGTGATGCTGGAGGTCAGGAACCTGCACAAGGTGTACGACGGGCACGGCCGGCGGGTGACGGCGGTCGGCGACCTCACCTTCACCGTCCCCGAAGGACAGTTCGCCTGCGTGGTCGGCCCGTCCGGCTGCGGCAAGACGACGCTGCTGCGCGTGCTGGCCGGGTTGCTGCCGGCCACCTCCGGGGACGTCACGGTGCGCGGCACGCCGGTCACCGCGCCGCCGCCGGATCTCGCGGTGGTGTTCCAGGAGTACGGCCGGAGCCTGTTCCCCTGGCTGCGGGTGCGCGCCAACGTCGAGCTGCCGTTGAAGGCGCAGGGGATGGGCCGGGCCGAGCGGCGGAAGCTGGCCGCCGAGGCGCTCGCCGCGGTCGGGCTGTCCGACGTCGACAACGCGTACCCCTGGCAGCTCTCCGGTGGCATGCAGCAGCGGGTGGCGATCGCCCGGGCCATCGCCTACCAGCCGAAGGTGCTGCTGATGGACGAGCCGTTCGCGGCCGTCGACGCGCAGACCCGGGCCGACCTCGAAGACCTCGTGCGGGCGGTCTGGCAGCGGCTGGGCGTGACGCTGCTGTTCGTCACCCACGACATCGACGAGGCCGTCTATCTCGGCCAGCGGGTGATCGTGCTGTCGGCGTCGCCGACGACGGTCGCCGAGGACCTGACCATCGACCTGCCCGCGGTGCGGGACCAGCTGACCACCCGGTCCGACCCGCGGTTCACCGAGCTGCGCGGCCAGGTCTACGCCCGCATCCAGAAGGTAAAGGGAGCACCGGCTTCGGAAGGAGCACCGGCATGACGTTCTTCGACGCGGCGCTGTGGGACGGCAAGGTGTTCACGGGCGACTGGACCACGTCGTCCGGGGGATCCACGGAGATCGTCGAGAAGGCGACCGGCACCGTGCTGGGCCGCACCGGCGTGGCCGACGCCGGCGACGTGGCGCTGGCCGCGGCCGCGGCGGCGGAGGCACAGCGGGCCTGGGCGGCCACCTCGTTCGAGGAGCGCGCCGCCGTGCTGCGCCGGGCCGGCGCGCTGATCGAGGCCAACGCGGCCGAGCTGCGGGACTGGGTGGTCCGCGAGACCGGCGCGGTGCCCGGGCTCGGTGACTTCGCCGTCGGCGTGGCGACGCAGGAGTGCTACGAGGCCGCCGGGTTGGCGCACCGGCCGGCCGGCGAGATCCTGCAGAGCAACCAGCCCCGGCTGAGCCTGCTCAAGCGGGTCCCGGTCGGCGTGGTCGGGGTCATCTCGCCGTTCAACGTCCCGCTGATCCTGTCGATCCGGTCGGTCGCGCCGGCGCTGGCGCTGGGCAACGCGGTCGTGCTCAAGCCCGACCTGCGCACTCCGGTCAGCGGCGGTCTCGCCATCGCCCGCGTGTTCGCCGAGGCCGGCCTCCCGCCGGGCCTGCTGCACGTGCTGCCCGGCGGCGCCGAGGTCGGGTCCGCGCTGGTCACCGAGCCGGCGATCCGGGTGGTCTCGTTCACCGGGTCCAGCGCGACCGGCCGGCGGGTCGCCGAGCTGGCCGCCCGCCACCTCAAGCGGGTGCACCTGGAGCTGGGCGGCAACTCGGCGCTCGTCGTGCTCGACGACGCCGACCTGGAGCGGGCGGTCTCCGCCGGTGCCTGGGGATCGTTCCTGCACCAGGGCCAGATCTGCATGACCGCCGGCCGGCACCTCGTGCACGAGCGCATCGCCGACGACTACGTTGCCGCACTCGCCGAGCACGCCGACCACCTGCCGGTCGGCGACCCGTTCACCGGTCAGGTGGCGCTCGGGCCGCTGGTCGACGAGGGGCAGCGCGACAAGGTGCACGCGCTGGTCACCGCGACCGTCGACGCCGGCGCCCGGCTGGCCGCCGGCGGCAAGCACGAGGGGCTGTTCTACCGGCCGACGGTGCTCGACGAGGTGCGCACGGACATGCCGGCGTACGCGGAGGAGGTGTTCGGTCCGGTCGCGCCCGTGGTCCGGTTCGGGTCGGTCGACGAGGCCGTCTCGCTGGCCGCGGACTCGTCCTACGGCCTCTCGCTGAGCATCCTCACCGGCGACGCGATGCGCGGGCTCGCATTGGCCGAGCGGATCCCCAGCGGGATCGTGCACATCAACGACCAGACCGTCAACGACGAGGCGGTGGCGCCGTTCGGCGGCGTCCTCGACTCCGGCACCGGCGCGCGGTTCGGCGGCGCCGGCAACCTCGACGCGTTCACCGAGCAGCGGTGGATCACGCTGCGCGGCGACATCCCGGCTTACCCGTTCTGATCGAGAGGTGCAGCACATGACGTTGCGCGACACGCCGCCGTTCCGGGCCGACCACGTGGGCAGCCTGCTGCGCCCGGAACGGTTGCTGAAGGCGCGTGCCGACCGGGCCGCGGGCACGATCCCGGCCGAAGAGCTGCGGGCGGTGGAGGACGACGCGATCCGCGAGGTGGTGCGGATGCAGCGCGACGTCGGCCTGCGCTCGGCCACCGACGGCGAGTTCCGGCGCACGTCGTGGCACATGGACTTCATCTACCAGCTCGGCGGCATCCACAGCACCGACGAGAAGATCCGGGTGCACTTCCACAACAAGGAGGGCGACCTCGACTTCACGTCGGCGGCGCTGGCGGTGGACGGGCCGGTCCGGCTGGAGAAGACCATCTTCGGTGACGATTTCGCGTTCCTGTCGTCCACGGTGGACTCCGGTGTCACGGCCAAGCTGACGATCCCGTCGCCGAGCATGGTGCACTACCGGGGCGGCAAGGCGTCCATCGACCCGGCCGTCTATCCCGACGAGGAGCAGTTCTGGACCGACCTTTCCGCGGCGTACGCGGCACAGGTCGCGGCCGTCGCCGAGCTGGGTTGCCGCTACCTGCAGCTCGACGACACCAGCCTGGCCTACCTCAACGACCCGGAGCAGCGCCGGCAGCTCGACGAGCGCGGTGACGACGCCGAGCACCAGCACCTGCGCTACATCAAGCAGATCAACGCGGCGATCCAGGACCGGCCGGCCGGGCTTTCGGTGACCACGCACATGTGCCGGGGCAACTTCCGTTCGTCGTGGGCGGCCGAGGGCGGCTACGACTTCGTGGCCGAGGCGCTCTTCTCCGAGCTGGCGGTCGACGGGTTCTTCCTGGAGTTCGACGACGAGCGCTCCGGCGGCTTCGCGCCCCTGCGGTTCGTACCCCCGGGGAAGATGGTCGTGCTCGGCCTGGTCACCACCAAGCGGGGCGAGCTGGAGTCCAAGGACGCGCTCAAGCGCCGCATCGACGAGGCGGCCAAATACGTTCCGCTCGAGCAGCTCTGCCTGTCGCCGCAGTGCGGGTTCTCGTCGACGGTCGAGGGCAACGTGCTCAGCTACGACGACGAGGTGGCCAAGCTGCGCCTGATCGTCGAGACCGCGGAAGAGGTGTGGGGCTGACCGTGGAGACACGGACGCAGGTGGGCATCATCGGCGCCGGCCCGGCCGGCCTCGTGCTCGCCCACCTGCTCCGGGCGCGGGGGATCGACTGCGTCGTGCTCGAACGCCAGTCCCGGTCCTATGTGGAAGCGCGGATCCGCGCCGGCGTGCTGGAGCACGGCACCGTCGACCTGCTGACGTCGCTCGGGCTGGCCGACCGGCTGCACCGGGAGCGGATGGTGCACCACGGGATCGAGCTGCTGTTCGAGCGGTCCGCGCATCGGATCCCGCTGACCGAGCTGGCGGGTCGGGAGATCACCATCTACGGGCAGCACGAGGTGGTGAAGGATCTCATCGCGGCCTGGGGCGGGCCGCTGCACTTCTCGGTGTCGGACGTCTCCCTCTCGGACCTCTCCTTTGCGCCGACCATCTCCTATGTGGACGCGTCAGGGGTGTCGCAGGTGTTGCGGTGCGACGTGATCGCGGGGTGCGACGGGTTCCACGGCGTTTCGCGCGCCGCCATCCCCGCTGACGTGCTGCGCGTCCATCAGCGCGACTATCCCCACGCCTGGTTGGGGATCCTGGCGCAGGCGCCGCCGTCGTCCGAGGAGCTGATCTACGCCCACAGCCCCCGGGGTTTCGCCCTGCACAGCATGCGCTCGCCGACCGTGACCCGGATGTATCTCCAGGTGCGGCCCGACGAGGACCTCGCCGAGTGGCCTGACGAGCGGATCTGGGCCGAGCTGCGGGCCCGGCTGGACCGGTCCGACGCCGGGTGGTCGCTGGCCGACGGGCCGATCCTGGAACGGTCCGTCGCGGCGATGCGCAGCTTCGTCGTGTCGCCGATGCAGTACGGCCGGCTGTTCCTGGCCGGGGACGCCGCCCACATCGTGCCGCCGACCGGGGCCAAGGGGCTCAACCTGGCGGTGGCCGACGTGAAGGTGCTCGCCGACGCGCTGTCGTCCTTCTACGCGACCGGCGATTCGGCGGGCCTCGACGCGTACTCGGAGACCTGCCTGCGCCGGGTCTGGCGGGTCCAGCACTTCTCCTGGTGGATGACGTCGATGCTGCACCCGACCGGCGACGACCCGTTCGACCTCGAGCTGCAGCTCTCCCAGTTGCGCTACGTGACCTCGTCGCGGGCGGCGGCGACGTCGCTGGCCGAGAACTACGTGGGCTTCCCGTTCCCGTGAGGTTCCGCTGGTCGACGGTCGCCTGGCTGGCGGCTGTGCTGCTCGCCGCCGTCAACCTGCGGCCGGCGATCGCGTCCGTGCCACCGATCGTGGACGCGCTGCGGGCGTCGCTCGGGCTGTCGGCCTCCGCCGCCGGCGTGCTGACCTCGGTGCCGGTGGTCTGCATGGGGCTGTTCGCGCCCGCGGCGGCGTGGGCGGCGGCGCGCTGGGGGACCGGCCGGACGATGGCCCTCGCGCTGGGCCTGCTGACGGTGGCCACGGCGATCCGGCCGCTCGCCGGGGTCGGCGTGCTCTACGGCGCGACCGTGCTCGCCGGCGTGGCGATCGCCGTCGGCGGTGCGCTGATGCCGGCCCTGGTCCGGTCCCGCTTCCCGGATCGGGTCGGCCCGGTCACCGGCCTCTACACGGCGGCGCTGATCGCCGGCGCGCTGATCGGAGCCGGTGGGACCGAGCCGCTCCGGGCGCTGTTCGGCTCCTGGGAGGCGGCGCTGGCGGTGTGGGCGGTTCCGGCGGCGCTCGGGCTCCTGGTCTGGCTCGTGGTGCGCCCGACCGCGGCGCACCGACCGGTCTCCGCCGCTGCCTCCGGCGGCAGCTGGTCGCCGTGGCGCGACCGGGGCGCCTGGATGGTCACCCTCTACATGGGGTCGCAGTCGCTGCTCTACTACGCCCCGCTGGCCTGGCTGGCCGCCCGCTACACCGAACTCGGCTGGTCCGCGGCGCGGGCCGGCGGGCTGCTCGCGCTGTTCAGCGCCACCCAGCTCTTCTCGGCCCTGGTCGCGCCGGCGCTCGCCAGGCGCGACCCGCGCCCGGCGATCCTCGCCGGGCTGCTGCTGGCGGTCGGGTGCCTCGGACTGATCGCGGTGGCGCCGCTGGCCGCGCCCGAGGTTTGGTCGGCGCTGCTGGGCATCGGGGTCGGCGCCAACTTCGCGCTCGCGCTGACGGTGGTCGGCCAGATCGCGCCGACGCCGGGGGACACCCCGAAGGCGTCCGGGATGGCGTTCTTCGTGGGCTACCTGCTGGCGGCGGTGGGTCCCGTGGCGGTGGGCTTCCTGCACGACCTGACCGGCGGCTTCCGGGTGCCGTACCTGGCGCTGGTCGGTTTCGGCGTCGTGACGCTGTGGTTCGGCTTCGAGGCCGGCTCGGCGGGGCGGTCAGTGCCGGACCGTCCGGCTGGCTCGGCGGGGCGGCCGGTGCCGGACCGTCCGGCCGGCTCGGCGGGGCGGTCAGTGCCAGACCGCGGTGCCGATCGCGACACCGGCGAAAGCCGCGCCGAGGCCGGCGGCGATGCTCACGGCCGCGTTGGCTAGCGCGCGGCGGGGAGCGTGCTGTTCGAGCAGGCGTACGGTCTCGTAGCCGAACGTCGAGTAGGTGGTGAGTGCGCCGCAGAAACCGGTGCCGACCAGGGCGTACACCCCGGAGGTGGTGGCCGTGCCGCCGGCCGCCAGGCCCAGGATGAGCGAGCCCACGACGTTGACGATGAGCGTGCCGAAGGGGAAGTGGCCGCTGTGCAGGCGCTGGATGGCCCGGTCGGTCAGGTAGCGGGCGGGCGCGCCGAGCGCGGCGCCGGCGACGACGAGGAGCAGGGTCACGCGGTGACCAGCCAGGTGACGACGCGGGCGACGGTCAGGCCGGCGAACACCGCCGCGCAGGCGGCGGCCAGGGTCGCGAGCAGGTAGAGCGCGGCGGTGCCCGGCGCGCCGGCCGCGATCAGGTTCCGGATCTCGACGGCGTACGTGCTGAACGTGGTGTAGCCGCCCAGCACGCCCACGCCCAGGAACGGGCGGAGCAGGCGCTGCCGGGGCGCGAGGTCGGTGACGACCACCATCAGGGCGCCGATCAGGAGACAGCCGGTGACGTTGATCACGAACGTGGCCCATGGGAAACCACCCACCGGGGTGGGCCACGCCTGCGCGATGCCGTAGCGGGCCAGCGCGCCCAGGACGCCGCCGGTGGAGATCGCGACCACCACCGGCCAGTGCGTCTCGGTCCGCTGGCTGGGGATTTCGAGGTCGATGTCGGAGTCGGTCGGCAGCGCCGGCTCGGGCCGTGTAAACCTCATGACTCTCCCCCCGCCGCCGGTCACGATGGTAATGGGAATGTCGCACCCGGCGGATAGAACGGACAGGACACCAACCGCCAACGGAGGAGTGCCATGACGTCCACCCTGTCGGCCAAGGTAACGGGCCCTGTGCTGGCCCCTTACGACGAGGGCTACGCCGACGAGGTTTCCGCCTTCAACCTGGCCGCCACGCACACACCGCAACTCGTGGTCGGCGCGACATCCGCCGCCGACGTGGCGGCCGCGGTCCGCTACGCCGGCGACCACGGCCTGCACGTCTCGGTGCAGAGCACCGGCCACGGCGCCGAGTCGTCGATCACCTCGGGCCTGCTGATCACCACCAAGCGGCTCGACCGGCTGACCGTCGACCCGGCCACCCGCACGGCCACGATCGGCGCCGGCCAGCAGTGGGGCGCGGTGGTCGCCGCCGCGGCCGAGCACGGCCTGCTGCCGATCGCCGGTGCCGCGTCCACCGTCGGCGTGGTCGGCCTGGTGACCGGCGGCGGGCTGGGCCCGCTGGCCCGCAGCCACGGCGTCGCGTCCGACTACGTGGAGAGCTTCACGGTGGTCACCGGCGCCGGCGAGATCGTCACGGCCAGCCACACCGACCATCCCGACCTGTTCTGGGCGCTGCGGGGCGGCAAGTGGGGCCTCGGCATCGTGACCGAGATGGTGGTCCGCCTGGTGCCGCTGACCGAGCTCTACGCCGGCACGCTGTTCTTCGACGCGGCAGACATCGAGCCGGCGCTGCGGGCCTGGGTCTCCTACACCGAGTCGGCCTCGGACCAGGTCTCGACCAGCGCGGCGATCATCCGGATGCCGCCCTTCGAGGCGATCCCGGAGGCGTTGCGCGGGCGCACCCTGCTGGCCCTGCGGTTCGCCTACCCGGGCGCGGTCGACGAGGGTGCCCGGCTCGCGGCGCCGCTGCGGGAGGCGGCTCCGGTCTATCTCGACCTGCTGGGCGAGCTGCCGGCGCGGGAGATCGCGAAGATCCACAATGACCCGGCGGAGCCGGCGGCGAGCCAGTACTACGGCATGCTGCTCGACCCCATCGACCAGGACTTCGTCGGCGTGCTCCTGTCGTTCTTCGGGCCGACCGTCGAGTCGCCGTTCGTCGTGGCCGAGCTGCGGCACCTCGGCGGAGCGGCCGCCGTCGACGTCTCCGGGGGTTCGGCGGTGGCGGGCCGGGAGGGGAGCTTCCTGCTGGCGATGATCGGGGTGCGGCCGGACCTGTTCGAGAAGGTGCTGCCCGACGCGGCCTTCGACGTGCGCGAGGCCGTGGCGCGGTGGGCGCGGGCCGACGGCAACCCCAACTTCATGGGCCTGCCGATGACGGCCGAGCGGCTGGCGACGATGTGGACCGAGGGCGCCAACACGCGGCTGGGCGAGGTGCGCTGGCGCTACGACCCGGACGCGGTGTTCACCAAGCCGGCCTGATCCGAGGCGGTTTTGGCAAATTGCCGGTCCGGGATGTGAGGGGTATTTATGGTGATTTCGCAGCTTCACTCGTGACGCCCGTGCCGGGGCGTGGTCCGTGAGGAGTCGCCCCATGCACGAAACGCGTCACCCTTCCCATCGCGGCGGTCGCGGCCGTGATGGCGGCGGCGGGACTTCGCGGTGACCACCGCGGCGCCGGGGCTGAGCATGGTCTGGCTGACCTGGGTCGGCCCGATCATCGCCGTGCTGCTGATCGTGATCTTCGTGATCGGGATCGCCGTGCGTCGTCACCGGATGTCGGCGCGGGACATCGACGGCAGCCGCTACCGGCCGCGGCACCGCTGATCAGTCGCGCTCCATCAGAATCTCATCGGGATCCGCCGGGTTCGGTCCGACATGGACGAACCCGGCGCGCTCATAAAGCCGGACGGCGGCGGCGTTGTCGGCCTTGACCGACAGCCGCACCGTCGCTTCGCCGGCCCAGCGGACGATGTCGGCGAGCAGCGCGTCACCGACGCCACGACCGCGGCCGGCGGGGCTCACCCAGACGGAGATGACCTCGACCGCCGCCCCGTCGCCGGCCGGCACGCCACTGGCCATCCCGACCGGCTCACCGTCGTGGTAGGCGACCAGGTCCCGCGCACCCGGTATCCGCAGCCGCTGCCGCCACTGCTCCTCACCGGCGTCCTGCCAGCCGGCGAGCGTGGACCCGAACGCGTAGGGCGCCTCCGCGAGCGCGGCGAGCCGCAACTCCCGCCACAGCTTCCAGTCGTCCTCGGCCAGCACGCGGAGATCCACCATGGCCAGCAGGATGCCCCACGCCCGGCGGGCACCGCTACCGCGTTTGCGCGGTCCGCGCCTGCTCTGCCCGCGGCGCCGGGGCCGGTGTCGGGGTCAAGGCCGGTGTAGGGCCGAGGTCGGGGGCGGTGTCGAGGACGGGGTCGGGGTCGGGGCCGGTGTCGGTGTCGGGGCCGGTGTCGGGGTCATGGCCGGTGTCGGGAATGGGGCCGGTATCGCCGGCGGGGCCGGGGCGCGCAGGTTGCGGACGCCCGGAGCGAGGGTCGCGCCCGCGGTGGCCAGCACCACCAGGGCCGCGCAGCCCCAGAGGGCCGGCGGAGTGCCGGTCACGTCCGCGATCGGGCCCGCGACCAGCAGGCCGAGCGGTGCGAAGGAGAGCGACCCCAGCAGGTCCCAGGAGCTGACCCGGGACAGGGCCTCCGCCGGCACCTCGCGCTGCATCGTGGTCGACCACAGCACGCCGAAGATGTCGCCGGCCACGCCGGCCAGGAACGCGGCCGCCACCACCGCGGGCAGCGGCGCTCCGGCCGCCAGCAGGGCCATCGGCAGTGCGGCCGTCGCGGTCACCAGCGCCGCGACCAGCACCGGGCGGCGAGGGCGGATGCGGATAGCGATGCCGACGCCGAGGAACGTGCCCGCCGCCTGGGCCGCCGTGATCGCCGACCAGGCCGGGGCGCCGCCCAGGCGCGCGACGGCGAGGAGCGGGCCGAACACGCCGACGTACGCGTTGATGGCCGCGACCACGAACGCGTACTGCCCGACGACCGCCCACAGCCACTGGCGCGACGCGAACTCCCGCCAGCCGCGGCGCAGCTCGGACCAGGCGGTGGTCGCCGGGCGCGGAGCGACGGGGCCGATCCGGCGGATGCCGACGATCAGGGCCGCGGAGACGAAGAACGACGCGGCGTTGAGCGCGACCGCCCAGCCGGCGCCGACCAGCGTCACCGTCGCGCCGGCCAGCGACAGGCCGAGGATCAGGCCCAGGTTGAAGCCGATGCGGAGCAGCCCGTTGGCGTCCTGGCGGTGCTCGGGGGCGACCAGGTCCGGCACGATGCCGTCGAACGCGGGGAGGAACACCGCGGTCGCCACCCCGGCGAGGGCGGCGAACACGCTGACCGCGGCGAGCGGCGCGTGGCCGGTCAGGAACATCAGCGTCAGCACCGTCCACGCGACGCCGGCGAACAGCTCGGCGGCCAGCAGCACGCGGCGGCGCGGGAAACGGTCGCCGATGACCCCGCCGGCGAGGATCAGTAGCAGCTGCGGCAGCGCCTGGCAGGCGAGTACGACGGAGAGCGTCGTGGGCGACGAGCCGGGCAGCGCCAGCACCGCGAAGGCGAGCGCCACCCGGCCGAAGCCGTTGCCCAGCACGGAAATCGTGCGGGCGGTGAACAGGAGAGCGAATCTTCGATCAGCAAGCAGGACACGCATCGGCCAAGGACCCTAGCCGAGGCCGCGGTGACCGCGCCGCGGATCTAGCCCACTGTGTACATGTGGTGGGTCACGCCCGACGTCAGCACATCGCACCTCGCCAGCGTCAGCCGCAGCTGGGGGCCCTCCTCCGGGAACAACCGCGTGCCCGCGCCCACCACCAGCGGGTGGACGAACATGCTCAGGCGGTCGACCAGGCCCGCCGACAGCAGCGTGCGGACCAGGGTCGTGCTGCCCGTCACCGTGATCGGGCCGCCGGGCTCCGACTTGAGCTCCGCCACCCGCGTCGCCACGTCGCCCGCCGGCAGCAGGCGCGAGTTGCGCCACGCCAGCGACGACAGGCTCCGGGAGACCACGACCTTCTCCGGCCGGTTCATCTGGGCGCCGACGGGGTCGTCGTCCGGCAGGTGGGCGAACGCACCCGCGAAGGACTCGTAGGTCACCCGGCCGAGCAGGAGCGTGTCCGCCGGCTCGGACCACATCGCCGACATCATCTCCTGGTCCACGTACGGCATGTGCCATTTCTCCGGCGCCTCCACGACGCCGTCCAGGGAAACGAACTGGCCCACCGTGATCTCGCGCATCTGGCTGTCTCCTCCACAAGAGCCGAGGGCGGTCCGTCCGCCCCCCACACCCATGCCGCGAACGGGTGCGGCGGATTTCGACACACGGCTGGGCTAGATTTCCCGGATGCGCTTCCTGATGACGCTCAACGCACCCATGCGGCCGCCCGACCAGGAGCTTTTCGCCGAGATGGGCAGGTTCGTCGAGGAGCTGTCCAAGGCCGGCGTGCTGATCGCCACCGGCGGGCTCGGTCTGGAGGGCACCCACGTCACCTCCAGGAACGGCAAGGTGACCGTCGTCGACGGGCCCTATCCCGAGACCAAGGAGACGATCATCAGCTTCGCGCTGGTCGACGTCGGCTCCAAGGACGAGGCGCTCGCGCTCAGCCGGCGCTTCTTCGGGATCGTGGGCGACGGCGAGGGTGACCTGCGCCAGGTGTTCGGCCCGGAGTAGGCGGCATGGACCCGCGGGCCACCGTCGCGGCGGTCTGGAAGGACGAGTCAGCGCGGATCGTCGCCGCCTTGACCCGGCTCGTCCGTGACGTCG
The DNA here is from genome assembly GCF_040654855.1 of Asanoa sp. NPDC050611. Taxonomy (NCBI): domain Bacteria; kingdom Bacillati; phylum Actinomycetota; class Actinomycetes; order Micromonosporales; family Micromonosporaceae; genus Asanoa; species Asanoa sp. NPDC050611. Next base: position 13,433 of record NZ_JBFAIU010000056.1, on the reverse strand, counting down.
GGCTCGCCGAGGATCTCGCCCAGGACGCCCTGCTCGCCGCTCTCGAGGAGTGGCCGGTCAAGGGCGTCCCGGCCAACCCGGGCGGCTGGCTGATGCTCACCGCCAAGCACCGGGCGATCGACCGGCTGCGCCGCGACGACCGGCTGCGCGCCAACCTGGCCGAGCTGGGCCGCGCGGCCGAACAGCAGCAACTCCAGCAACCCGACGAGCCCGACGACACGGGCATCGACGACGACGTACTCCGGCTGATCTTCATCGCTTGTCATCCCGTGCTGTCCCGCGAGGCCAGCGTCGCGCTCACGCTGCGGATGATCGGTGGCCTGACCACCGCCGAGATCGCGCGCGCGTTCCTCGTCCCCGAACCCACGATCGGCCAGCGGATCTCCCGGGCCAAGCGCACCCTGGGCGACCGGAAGATCCCGTTCGAGGTGCCCCCGCCGGAGGAACGGACGACGCGGCTGGCCGCCGTACTCGAAACCATCTATCTGATCTTCAACGAGGGGTACGCCGCGACGGCGGGCGACGACTGGATGCGGCCCGCCCTCGTCAACGAGGCCGTCCGGCTCGGCCGGATGCTGGCCGCGCTGGCGCCCACCGAGCCCGAGGTGCACGGCCTGGTCGCGCTGATGGAGCTGCACGCCTCCCGGATGGCCGCGCGCCTGGGGCCCGCCGGCGAGCCCGTGCCGCTGCTGCGCCAGGACCGCGACCGGTGGGACCAGGAGCTGATCCGCAGCGGTTTCGCCAGCCTCCTGCGGGCGCAGCGGGACAACCCCGGCCCCTACGTCCTCCAGGCTGCGATCGCCGCCAGCCACGCGCAGGCGACCCAGGCCGACGACACCGACTGGGTACGCATCGTGGGCCTCTACGAACTGCTCGTGCGCCAGACGCCGACCGCGGTCGTCGAGCTGAACCGGGCGGTGGCGGTCGCGATGGCGTTCGGGCCGGAGCGCGGGCTCGCGATCGTCGACGGCCTGGCCGAATCCCTGCGCGACTACCACCTGCTCCCGGCCGTCCGCGGCGATCTCCTGCGCCGCCTCGGTCGCGACGCGGAGGCCCGGGCCGAGTTCGCCCGCGCCGCGCGGCTCGCCCGCAACGCCAAGGAGCGCGACGTGCTCCTCGCGCGCGCCGCGATGTAGCCGGTGTTTCCCATCAATCCATCTATACGTATCGACATGTTGTGAACGATCGGGTCGACTGATCCTCGTGAGCGGACACCACCACACCCACGGACACGACGACCACGACCACGGCAGCCTGAGCCGGCGCGGCCTGCTGGCGGGCGCCGGCGGCCTGATCCTGCTCGGTGCGACCTCCGGCACCGCACAGGCCGCGCGGGTCCAGGTCGCGCCCGGCCTCGCCGCCGGTGCCGACCGGGCCTCCCGGATCACCACGGGCACGACCCTGGTGCACGGCGACATGCACAACCACAGCCTGATGTCCGACGGCGACGGAAACCCCGACCTCGTCTTCGGCTCGATGCGCGACGCCGGCCTCGACGTCGCGGCCCTCACCGACCACACGACGCTCTTCGCCATCGAGGGACTGAGCCGGTCCGAGTGGAACCGGGCGGGCGCGCTGGCCGACGCCGCGAACGTCCCGGGCACCTACACCGCCCTGCGCGGCTTCGAGTGGAGTCACCCGCTGCTCGGCCACGCCAATGTCTGGTTCACCAACGACTACGTCGACCTGGGCGGCGCGAGCAGCATGGGCCGCTTCTTCAGCTGGCTGACCGGGCACGGCGGCGTCGCCGGCTTCAACCACCCGGGCCGCGAGATCCTGCGGTTCGACAATTTCAGCTTCAACAGCGGCGCCCGCGAGCAGATGGTCTCCATGGAGATCTTCAACCGGGGCGACGACTACCTGTTCGACGGCTGGTCGAGCACCGGCTCCTCGCCGCTCGTCGCCTGCCTCAACGCGGGCTGGCGGACCGGCCTGATCGGCGTCACCGACGAGCACGGCACCAACTGGGGCTTCCAGGAGGGGCTGGGCCGGGCCGGGCTCTGGGTCACCGGCAACACCCGCAACGAGGTGCTGGCCGCCATGCGCGCCCGGCGCTTCTTCGCCACGCGGGTGAGCGGCTTCCGCCTCGACGCGACGGCCGGCGGCGTGCGGATGGGTGGCGTGCTGGGCATCACCTCGGGTGCCGTCCAGTTCCAGGTCGACCTCGACCGCGGCCCGGAATGGGTCGGCAAGCCGTTGCACATCCAGGTGCTGCGGCCCGACACCCGGGCGCCTCGGGTCGTCGACGTGATCGAGACGACCGCCGGCTCGGTCGCGACGTTCACCGTGCCGCTGAACGTGGCCGATGGCAACTGGGTGGTCCTGCGGGTCTCCGACCCGAGCCAGGCCAACCAGTCGCCCGGCCCGGCCGGCCACCTGTGCAACGACTTCGGCGTGGCCTACTCGAGCCCTTGGTGGCTGCAGCCCTGACCGACCGACGAGCGCCCGCCGGTCACCGGCGGGCGCTCCGTCGTGTTCACCTCCGCGCCGTCTGGCGCGTGATCGCGGCCAGCGCCGCACCGCTCGGCACCATCCAGTTGTCCCAGTCCTCCGGCAGCGTCACCGCGAACCCGGCCCGCTCGGTGGCAGCGACGCGATCGCCGTCACCGAGTTGCTGCCGGGTTCGGAATTGCGGCTCGAGCAGGAGTTCTCGTCCGTCTTCCCGGCCGGGCACCTGACCACGAAGGTCGACTTCAACCGGCGACCAACCGGGAGACGGTGCCGTCCGCGTCGGGGGAGGCCGGCACGACCGCCGTACCCTGGCTGATCGTCGCCCTCCTGGTCCTGATCGTCGTGCTGGTCGGGTACCGGTTCCTTCTCCGCGCCCCGGCGGCGCCCGGCGCCGTCGTCGACGGGCGGCGTACGCACTGCTGGTCGCCGCCGCGGTCGGCCGGCCGGTCGGTGCGGGCGCCGGGCTGCCCGCCGGCCCCGCCCGCGCGGCACTCGCCGAGCCGTCCCCCGGCGCCGCCAAGGTCGAGCTGACCGTCCACATCGCACCCAACCCGTAGACGACGACACCACCACCACCATCGCCGGCCACCGCGTCGCCTTCGCCGAAGCCGACGACGGACGAGCCCGAGCCCGGCGGTGGCGGCCCCCCTGCCCCGCACGGGCGCGGCCGTCGGCCTGATCGCGCTCGTCGGCGGGTTGTTCGTCGGTGACGGGGCGGCGCTGCGGTTCCTGGCCCGCCGGCGCGCGGACGCGGAGCGGTGGATGGCGCGCTGACGACTGTTCACCGAACGGTCACCTGCGGGGCCGGTTGAGCGGCCCTCGTGCTCGGCGTGGTCGCGCAGTTCGCGGTCGGCGTCCGGGTGCTGCGCCCGGCCGGTGAGGAGGGCCGTCCGGCAACGATCCGGGTCGCCCACAATCGCGTTCGGCATCTATACCGTTCTGTAGCTGAACAGTGAGCGAACCGGTGGGTGGTGCGAGCTTGCCGGCGCGGATACCGTGAAGGCGCCGGAACAGCGGGTCGACCCGGAGGTATCCCCGTGGGTACCGTGCTCGTAACGGAGCGCGACAGTCTTGGCGTCGTCGTCATCGAAGTGCGTGGCGACGTGGATCCCACCGACGCAGCGGAGCTGCGGTCGGCACTCGTGCGCGCGATCCGTCACCTCAACCCGACACGCGTGGTCGTCGACCTGCGTGGCGCCGGCCACATCGAGTCCGAGGGGATCGGCGCCGTGGTCGCCGGTGCCGATGTGGCCAGCGACAGCGGCGTATCGATGACGGTGCGCGACGCCGCCCCCTTGGTGACCGAGGAACTCCTGGTCGCGGGCTTGCCGCGCGCTCAAGTGAGCACCGCCGCACGCGTCTGAGCCGCATACGACCCCCACGATGGGGTACGAGTGGGGTATGCGGACAGTGGTGGAGCGTGAACGCAAGTTCGAGTGTCCCGCGGACTTCCGGGTGCCGGATCTGGTCGGCGACAGCGTCGCCGCGCTCGGCGACCCAAAAGTGATCAAGCTCGACGCCACGTATTACGACACCCCCGAGCTGCGCCTGACCCGTGGCGCCCTGGCCCTGCGCAAGCGCACCGGCGGCGCCGACGAGGGCTGGCACCTCAAGGTCGGCGCCGCGGGCGGCGCCCGCACCGAGCATCAGCGGGCCCTGACCCGGGGCAGCAAGCCGCCGGACGACCTGATGCGGCTGGTTCGCGGTGCGGCCCGAGGCGGGCCCGTCGAGCCGGTGGCCCGGGTCGAGACCCGCCGCCGCGAGTGGGAGCTGCGGGGCGCCGACGGTTCGGTGCTCGCGACGCTCGCCGATGACGCCGTGGTCGGGCACGACCTGGTCGACGGCGGCCGGACCGCCTGGCACGAGATCGAGGTGGAGCTGGTCGACGGCGACGAGGAGCTGCTGGACGGCGTCGAGCGGCGGTTGCGCGACGCCGGCGCCCGGCCCGGCTCGCCGGCCAAGATCCGACGCGTGCTGGACGAGCGGCTCCGCGACCTCACGACCATCGAGGCCGGTGCGGCGACACCGGTGTACGCCTACGCCGCGGCGACCCGGGACAGCCTCGTCGCGCACGAGCCGGCCGCCCGCGACGGCGACGTCGACGGCGTGCACGACATGCGGGTCGCGGTGCGCCGGCTGCGCAGCACGTTCCGCTCCTTTCGCGCGCTCTGGGACCAGGAACAGATCGAGGGCGTACGGGCCGAGCTCAAGTGGCTCGGCGAGCAGCTCGGCGGTGTCCGCGACGCGCAGGTGATGGGCCCGCGACTGGACAAGGCCGTGCGCCGGGAACAGGAGGAGCTGGTGCTCGGCCCGGTCGCCGCGGACCTCGCCGCGCGGTTCGCCGCCGACGAGGCCGCCGCGTTGACCCGGCTGCGCCGGGCGCTCAGCTCGCCGCGCTACCTGCAACTGCTGTCCACTCTGGACGAGGTGATCGAGGCGCCGCCGGTGACCGACGTCAGCGCCCGCTGGGTCAACCGGCGCATCCACAAGGCCGTGCGTCGCGCCGACGGCCTGCTCGACACCGCCCTCGACCGGCAGGCGGAGAAGGGCGTCAGCGACGACGACCCGGCGCTGCACGAGGCCCGCAAGGCCTACAAGCGCGGGCGGTACGCCGTCGAGGTGCGCCGGCACGAGGGCGACAAGAACGCCAAGCGGCTGGTCCGGGGCCTCAAGGGCCTGCAGGACCTGCTCGGTGACCACCAGGACTCCGTGATCACCCGCGAGGTGCTGCGGGACCTCGGTGTCCGGGCGTACGGGCGGAAGGCGAACACGTTCACCTACGGTCTCCTCTACGCCGAGCAGACGGCCCACGGGCGGGAGCTGGTCGCCCGGCTGCCGAAGGCACAGGCCAAGGCCCGCCGCCGCAAACTCCGTCGATGGCTGACGTGAGAATCTCCAGCGCGCGTGTCGTCGAGGCGCTTCGGGTCGGCGGTGCGCGCCGGTTCGGCCACGCGCGCTGGTGGCGAACGCGCGAGGTCGTCGACGCGTGCCCGGCGAGGTGCGAGCCGCTCGACGCGAGCGCCGGTCAGCCGTTCGCTTCGTGACGAGCAGTCTCCGCGACGCTCGTGGCCGGAGCGTCAGTCGCCCGCTCTCGTGGCGAGCGCCAGGAAGCGGTGCTCCTCGTCCAGGTAGCGGTCGAGGTGCCAGCCGCTCGCTCGGGTCGCCGCGGTCAGTGGGCCCGGGGACAGTGGCTCGTCGGTGCGCAGCGGACGGCCGTGCCGGGCCGCGAGCGCGGCCCGGCCCGACGGGTGGAAGAGCACCAACCGGCCGCCCGGCCGGGTGACGCGGGCCAGTTCGCGTAGGCCCGCTGTCGGGTCCGGCAGGTGCGCGACCAACCCGGCCGCGAAGATGCCGTCGGCGGTGCCGGTCGGCAGGGGCAGCCGGCGGGCGTCGGCCAGCACCAGCGACGCCGGCAGGGCCGCGGCGCGTCCGGCCGCCACCGCGAGCATCTCGGGTGTGATGTCCACGCCGAGCACCCGCCCGGTCGGTCCCACCGCGGCGCGCAGCGCGATCAGCGCCCGGCCGGTGCCGCAGCCGACGTCGACCACGGTGCCGCCGGCCGGCAGCGCGGCCTCGGCCACCGCCGCCGCGTAGGCGGGCAGGTCGTCACCGAACTTGGCGTCCCAGGTCGCGGCCCGGGCGGCGAAGAAGGCCCGGCTCTCCGCCAGGTACCACCGCGTGCGGTCGGCCAGGCGGGCGTCGACGTGCCGGATCACCGGCCACTCCGGGTCGCGCAGGTCGATCACCACGTCGGCGTGATGCTCGGGACTGTCCACCGACGGTGGCGGGGTGCGCAGCCAGACCAGCACGTCCGGACGGGCCTCCCGCCAGCCGGGCCCGGCGTGCACCGAGACGCGCGGGTCGAGGCGCGCCGCCAGCCGGTCGGCCATGCGCCCGTTGTGCTCGCCGGCCCCGTCGACCACCACCGACGCGGGCGCCCCGGGGAGCACGCCGACGAGGTTGTCGATCATCTCGTCCCATCTGGTCACCCCACCATCCTGCGGTTCCTGGCCCGTCCTGACCAGTTCCCTAGCCGGCGGGCACCGGTTCCCGCGGCGCCACCCGCGGCGCCGGGCGCGTCGGCAGGTTCCGTGCCGACCGGATCGGTCCGATCAGGAGGATCAGCCCGGCGCCGGCGGCCCAACCCATCATCAGCCAGATCGTCGGCCGCAGGCCGATGGCGGTGCCGAGACCGCCGCCGATCAGCGCGCCGAGCGGGATCGTGCCGTAGTTGAGCATCTGCATGCTGACCGTGACGCGGCCCAGCAGGTGGTGCGGCACATAGGACTGGCGGAAGCTGCCCTTGACCACGTTGCCCGCGCTGACCCCGGCGACCAGCACGGCCAGGCCGGCGACCGCGAGGCCGAGCCGTGGCCCGGGCTCGGCCGGCGGCAACAGCAGGCCGAACGCCGGCGTGACCAGCGACGTCGCGAGCAGCGCGCGGGCGGTGCCGAGGCGGCGGCCGATGGCGCTGCCGGCCGCGGCGCCGAGCACACCGCCGAGGCTGGTCGCCGCGACGAGGCCACCCACGACGCCCGGTGCGACGCCCACCTCGCGGATCAGGAAGACCACGAGCACGGACTGGTAGCCGGTCAGCGCGAGGTTGCTCATCGCACCCCAGACCGTCAGCACGCGCAGGTACGGGTCGCCGGCGACGAATCGCAGGCCCTCGGCGACCTCGCCGGTCAGCGATCGGCGCGGTCCACGTTGGAGCCGCTCCGGCGTGCGGATCCGCCAGAGGCAGACGGCCGAGACGAGGAAGGTGGCGGCGTCCACGAGCACGCCGAACACCGCGCCGGCGAGCTGGGTGAGCAGGCCCGCGATGCCGGGGCCGGCGACGTGGGCCGCCGCCTCGGTGCTCTGCAGGCGGGCGTTGCCGCCGGGCAGGTCGGCGGGTGCCAGCAGGGTGGGCAGGAGGACCTGGTCGGCGGTCTGGAAGAAGACGCCCGCGGTGCCGGTGACCAGCGCCGCCACGAGCAGGTGGGTCAGTGTCAGCACGCCGAGCCACCAGGCCAGTGGGACGCTGACGAAGGCGGCGAGGCAGACCAGGTCGCAGACGATCATCAGCGGCCGCCGGGGCAACCGGTCCACCCAGGCGCCCGCGGGCAGGCCGACCAACAGCCACGGCAGCCAGGAGAACGCGGTCAGCAGCGCGACCTGGAACGTGCCCGCGTCCAATGTGGCCACCGCGACCAGCGGCAGCGCCACCGCGCTGACGGCGCTGCCCACCTTGGAGGTGGCCTGCGCGAGCCAGAGCAGGCGGAAGTCGCGGCCGGTCGTCACGGCGTGGCCGGCACGCCGTGTGCGAACACGAAGACCGGCCGGCGGGCGGGGTCGTCGGGCGTCTCCCGGGCCGACCAGCGGTCGAAGAGGGCGACGATCTCGCTGTTCAGCTCGGCCAGCTCCGCGGGCGTCAGGTGCAGCCAGCGGTCGGCGGCGAACGTGGACTCTCCCCAGACGGCCTGCTCGTCGTCGCCGGCGGCGTACCACTCCCGGACCAGCCCGACCTGGCGGTCGAGGTTGAGCGACTCGGCGGCCTGGAGGACGGCGGCCTCGGCCGGGTCGTCGGCGAAGTCCCGGCCGGACCAGCGCAGGCCCGCCGAGACCGGCTGCCACCACCGCTCGCGCCGGTCGCGGGCCCGCTCCGGGGCCTCCTCGACCAGACCGCACTCGCGCAGCACCTTCATGTGGTGGCTGACGTTGGCCGGCGCCTGGCCGGTGCGCTCGGCCAGCGCACCGACCGGCTGCGGGCCGTAGACGGCGAGCACGTCGAGCAGCCGGCGGCGCAGCGGGTGGGACATCGCGGCGAGCACGCGGGAGTCGGTGACCTGCCGGACGTGACGTTCTGTCATGCGCCCAGCCTGGCATGACAAGAGCTATTGCGCAACAGCTCTTGCGTAAGAGTCGTTTCAGAAGTCGGTCGAGCGGGACACCTCGGCCCAGGTCGCGATCTCCTCCGCGAGCGCGGCGTTGTGCTGCTCCGCGAGCCCGAGCGCGTCGGAGCCGAGCAGCAGCCGCTGCGGCGGGTGGTCGAGCCCGACCACGTCGACCAGCACCCGTGCGGCCTTCGCGGGGTCGCCCTGAGCCTTCCCGGCGCTCTCCTCGCGGTAGCGCACCATGAATCCCACGGTCTCCGCGTAGTCCGGCCCGCCGTCGTCCATCCGCATCGACGAGCCCGCCCAGTCGGTGCGGAAGCTGCCCGGCTCCACGATCGTCACCTTGACGCCGAACGGCGCCAGCTCAGCGCCCAGCACGAGCGAGAAACCCTCGACCCCGAACTTCGCCGCCTGGTACGGCGCGATGCCGGGCGTGCCGCCCACCCGGCCGCCGATCGACGAGAACTGCAGGTAGTGGCCGGAACGCTGGGCCTTGAAGTGCGGCAGCGCGGCCTTCGAGACGTAGATGACGCCGAGCAGGTTGGCCGCGATCTGGCTGCGGAACTCGTCGAGCGACGTGTGCTCGATCGGCGCGGTGTTCGCGTTCCCGGCGTTGTTGGCCACGACGTCGATCCGGCCGAACGCCTCGACCGCGGCGGCCACGGCGTGCTCCGCCGCCTCCGCGTCGCTGACGTCGAGCGCGACCGCGCGTACCCGATCAGGCTTCTGCTCCACCAGATCGCGCAGCGCGTCCGGCCGGCGGGCGGTGGCCACCACGTTGTCGCCGTTGTCGAGTGCGGCTTGGCAGATCGCCCGCCCGATGCCGCGGGAACTTCCGGTGACTAGCCAGGTCTTCGGCATGTCGACACCCCCTCGCCCCAACCGTAGGCACGCTAACGTCGGGCGCATGTTGTCGACGATGCGGCTGCGACGGCTGCGCGACGTGCTGACCGGTTACATCGAACGGGGCGAGGTGCCAGGGGTGGTGGCGCTGGTGAGCCGGCGCGGGCAGACCCATGTGGAGGCGATCGGCACCACGGCGTACGGCGGCGGGCGCCCGATGAGTGCCGACACCATCTTCCGGGTCAGCTCGATGAGCAAGCCGGTCACCGCGGCCGCGACGATGATGCTGGTCGAGGAGTGCCGGATCCGGCTCGACGACCCGGTCGACCCGCTGCTGCCGGAGCTGGCGGACCGGCAGGTGCTGCGCAGCATGGGCGCGGCGCTGCACGACACCGTGCCCGCCTTCCGCCCCGTCACCGTGCGGGACCTGCTCACGTTCACGTGGGGCTTCGGGCAGCTGTACGCGCCGCCGGACGCGTACCCGGTGCTGAAGGCGGCCTGGGAACTGGACATCGGGATGGCCGAGCCGCGGCCGCGGGCGATGCCCGACCAGGACGAGTGGCTCAAACGGCTCGGCTCGCTGCCGCTGATGGCGCAGCCGGGGGAGCAGTGGCTCTACAACACGGGTTCGGACGTGTTGGGCGCGCTGCTGTCACGGGCGACCGGACTGTCCTTTGCGGACCTGCTTCGGGAGCGGGTGTTCGCGCCGCTGGGTATGGGCGACACCGGGTTCTCCGTACCGCCGGAGTCGCTTGACCGGTTGGCGCACGGTTACTGGAACGAGCCCGCGGAACCACTGGACACGCAGGAGGAGTGGACGACCGTGCCACCGTTCTTCTCCGGCGCGGGTGGACTGGTGTCCACAGTGGAAGACTTCTTCGCGTTCGGGCGGATGTTGCTGCGGGACCAGCGGTTGCTCTCCCGGCCCGCGCTTGAGCTCATGATGACCGACCACCTGACGCCGGCGCAGAAGGTGCTGCCGCACTGGGTGCCGGGTGAGTTCGCAACGTCCGGGTGGGGCTTCGGCGGCAAGGTCACCACGCGACGGCACGATCTCGCCGACACGCCTGGGCGGTACGGGTGGGACGGCGGCCTGGGCACGTCGTGGCGGGTCGACCCGGCGGAGGAGATGATCACGATCCTGATGACCCAGCGGGCGTGGCTGTCACCGGAGGCGCCGCCGATCCTGCGCGACTTCTGGACGTTGGCCTATCAGGCGATCGAGGACTGAGGCCGGTCAGCGGATCCGGCGGCCGCGCAGCACCACGGCGAGCGGGTGGTCGAGCTGGGTGAGGCCGGCGCGAGGGTCTTCCGCGTAGACGACGGCGTCCGCGGGTGCGCCCGGTTCCAGGCCCGGCAGGCCAAGGTATCCGCGCGCCGCCCAGGAACCCGCGGCGAGCGCCTCGTGTGCCGGCACGCCCGCCGCCGCCAGGGCGCGGATCTCGCCGGCGACCAGGCCGTGCGGGCGGGAGTCGGTGCCGGCGAGCACGGTCACGCCGGCCTCGACCGCGGCCGCCACCAGTGCAGGGTGCGCGCTGGCGCCGCCGATGTACCAGCGGCTGCGCGGGGTCTCCGGCTGCGACCGGCGGTGCTCCAGGGACTCGGTCAGCGCGGCCAGCGTCGGGGTCAGCGCCGTGCCCTGGCCCGCCATCTTGTCGAGCAGCAACGGGTCCAGCCACATGCCGTGCTCGAGCGAGTCGACGCCGGCGGCGACGGCCACCGCGCAGCCCTCGGCGTTCTGGGCGTGCACCGCGACCCGGCCGCCGACCGCGTGGACGGCGTCGACGACCGCGCGCACCACCGGCTCGGGGAACGGCGGGTCGCCCGGGCGCCAGTCGCCGATCAGCTTGACCCAGCCGGTCGAGGCCGCCTGGGCCGCGGCGAGCATGGGCAGGTCGGCGTGGCTCGGCCGGCGGCCCCAGCCGTCGAAGAACTGGCCCTGCTGCGCGAACCAGGGGCCGGCGTGGACGGCGCGCGGCAGCTCGGGGTCGGTGCCGAACCATTGCGGCGGGTGGTCGGCGAGGCCGGGGGAGCGGATCAGCGTCACGCCGCTCTCGGCGTGGCGGCGTAGGTCGTCCCGCAGGACCTCTTCGCTCATCGGCGCACCGGGCTCCTCGGCTCCGGGGTGCGTGTGCGCGTCGACCAGGCCCGGCAGCAGCCAGCCCTCGGCGACCAGCTCGGCGCCGGGCACGGGGTCGGTGGTCCACCGGTCGCCGTCGGCGTAGAGGTCGACTTCCTCGCCGGTGGGCAGGGCCCGGCCGCGGATCCGCAGCGCGCCCTTCTTGTCGTACCTCGCTGGCACACTCTCGGGCATGACGAACCCTACCGCGACCGCGCTCGCCTACTGGGCCGCCGCCGAGGCCCGCGACTGGTCCGCGTTCGGTGCGCTGCTCGCCGAAGACGTCGTCTACGAGCTGCCGCAGACGCGCGAGCGCATCCGCGGCAAGGCTTCCTATCTACAGTTCAATGTGGAATATCCCGGCGACTGGCATCTCACCGTGCAGCGGGTGGTCGGCGAGCAGCGCCAGGCGGCGACGTGGTGCCACTTCACGGCAGACGGCGAGCCGGCCGAGGCGCTCACCTTCTTCGAGATCGACGAGGCCGGCCTGATCACCGCGATCACGGACTTCTGGCCGGAGCCCTACGAACCGCCGGCGGGGCGGGAGCATCTGGTCGAGCGCTACTGATTGCCAGGAGATCGACCAACGACAATCATTCGAGGGATGGGAGACAACCGTGAAAGCCAGGAGCGACCCACGGCCACCCGCCGGGCGTTCCTGTCCACGTCCGCAGTCACCGCTGCCGCGGCCATTCCTCTGGTCGGCGCACAACCCGCGCGGGCCGACAACCGGTGGAGCGACCCACCCGTCGACGGTCCGGGCCGCCGGATCGGTGCACAACGTCCGAGCGCGGCGCTGCGCCGCGTGCTCCGCGAGGTCGACGCCGACCGCATCGAGGCCGACGTGCGACGGCTGGCCGCGTTCGGCACGCGACACACGCTGTCGACGCAGACGGACCCGGTGCGCGGCATCGGCGCGGCCCGCGACTGGCTGTTCGACGAGTTCTCGCGGATCGCCGCCGGCTCCGGCGGCCGGATGACGGTCGAGAAGCAGTCGTTCACCCAGCCGGTCTCGCCGCGCGTCCCGACGCCGACGGTGATCACCAACGTGATCGCCACGCTGCGGGGCACGGTCACGCCGGAACGGGTCTACGTGCTGACCGGCCACTACGACTCGCGCATCACCGACGTCATGAACTTCACCGACGACTCACCCGGCGCCGACGACGACGCCTCCGGCGTGGCGATCCTGCTCGAACTGGCGCGCGTCCTGGCCGGTCGCCCACTGGCATCGACGCTGGTCCTGGGCGCGGTGGCGGGCGAGGAGCAGGGGCTCTACGGCTCGATCCACATGGCGCAGCAGCTGAAGGACGCCAACACCGACATCCAGGGCATGTTCTCCAACGACATCGTCGGCGCGAGCCGGGCCGACGACGGCACCCGCGAGCCACGGGTGATCCGCCTGTTCGCGGAGGGCGTCCCCACGTCGGAAACGCCGGCCCAGGGCAACACGCGGCGCTCGGTGGGCGGCGAGAACGACTCGGCGAGCCGGCAGCTGGCCCGCTTCGTCGACGCGGTCGCCGACAACGAGGAAACCGACATGCACGTCCGCGTGATCTGGCGCCGCGACCGCTACCTGCGGGGCAGCGACCACATCTCGTTCCTGGAGCGCGGCTACCCGGCGGGCCGCTTCACGGAGCCCAACGAGGACTTCGCACACCAACACCAGGACGTCCGCGTCGACGAAACGGGCAAGCAGTTCGGCGACCTACCGGAGTTCTGCGACTTCAACTTCATCGCCCGGGTCGCCAAGGTCAACCTGGCCACGGTGTGGTCACTGTCGGAGGCGCCGGGCACGCCCAGGGGCGTGGTCATCGTGACGACGAACCTGACCAACGACACCCAACTCCGCTGGCAGCCGGGCACGGACCCGGACCTGGCGGGTTATGAGGTGGTCTGGCGCGAAACCCGCGAGGACGACTGGACAAACGTCATCGACGTGGGCAACACCACGGAAACCATCATCAACCTGTCGAAGGACAACGTCTTCTTCGGCGTCCGCGCCTACGACCGAGACGGCCACCGCAGCCCGGTCGCCTTCCCGGTCCCCGGCACCTGACCTGCTCCTCGACGAGCTGCGCGCGGAGTGCCTCGCGCTCCTCGTGCGGAGTCGCGGCGAGCTTCTTGCGGTGCAGCACGTTGAC
>NZ_JBFAIU010000055.1:0-30530 GCF_040654855.1 Asanoa sp. NPDC050611 | reverse complement strand
GCAAGACCGTCGGTCCGCCCGGCTTTGCTCTGCTTCCATCCACGCACCACCCCGCCTGACCTGCGGTGCGTATCTGGAAGCAGAGCAAAGTCATCGGCGGGCGTGGGGGAATCGGCTGCCTTAGGCGCGGTCAGCTGACCGACTGGGTTCGTCTCGCGGCGGCGGGTTAACGCCCTGCGTCGACCGCTACCGGTTGTGGGGCCGGCGCGTCGGCGGGGTCTCGGGCGACCGCCGCGGACCTGGCCGGGAAGAGCGACAGGTTGCGGACGCCCGGGACCACTGCGGTGCCGGCCGTCGAGAGCGCGACCAGGAGGGCGGCGACGACCAGCGGGAACGCCTCGCCGCCGAACTGCGCCGCCGCCAGCGGGGCCAGTGCGTAGCCGAGTGGCATCGCGGAGAACGAGATGAGCATGTCCCACGAGTTGACCCGCGCCAGGCGGTCCGGGGCGACGTGTTGCTGGACTACCGATACCCAGACCGGATTGAGGAAGCCGAGTGCCAGCATCGCCAGCCCGTAGCTGCCGACCAGCCACGATGCCGAAGTCGGCACGGCGAACAGCAGCAGCGGCGCCGCGAAGGACGACAAGGCCAGGTTGGCCCAGAGCACCGGGCGGCGCGGGTTGATCGCGAAACGGCCGGTGGCACCGACCCGGGTGGCCAGCAACGAACCCAGCAGGACGCCGACCGCGCCCGCCTGGGTGACGGCCACCCAGACCGCCTCACCGCCGGCGCGATGCACCGCGATCAGCGGCCCCAGCGTCATCAGGACGGCGGCCGACAGGTTCCAGATGCCGTGCCCGATCAGCGTGGTCCACAGCCAGTCATGCCGGCCCAGCTCCCGCCAACCCTCGGCCAACGACCGCAGCATCGGCACTCGCGTCGCTGCCGGCTCGGCGCCGGATGCGGCGTCTCCGGCGGGGGAGCGGCGGGAGTCGGACCGGCCCCGGCTCGTGGTGGTGGCGGTCGCGGCCGACGCGGCGTCCCCGGCGGGGGAGCGGCTGAAGTTGGGGCGGCGCCGGCTCGTGGTGGTGGCGGTCGCCGTCGACGCGGCGTTGTGGGCCGCTGCCGGGCTGTGCAGGCGGACCAGGGTCAGCGCGATCGCGCTGATCACGAACGTGCCGGCGTCCAGGACGAACGCCCAGCCCGAGCCGACCGTCAGCACCAGCGTGCCGCCGACCGCCGGCCCGAGCACTCCGGCGACGCCGCGGGACACGCCGAGCAGGCCGTTCGCCCGCGGGCGGCCTTCCGGCGGCACCGTGGCGCTCACCAGCGGGCCGCCTGTCGGCAGTGCGAACGCCGACGCCGCGCCCGACACCGCCGCCGCCACCGCGATGTCCGTCAGCCGGAACACGCCCGCCACGAGCGACAGCCCGATCCAGAGCTGGACCACCGCCCGCACCACGTCCGCGACGATCGCCACCGTCCGCGGTGACCACCGGTCCGCGAGCACGCCCCCGATCGGCAGCAGCACCAACTGCGGCACGCTGCCGCAAGCCAGCACCAGCGCCAGCGCGCTCGCTGAACCCGTCGCCCGCACCACCGCCAGCGCCAGTGCCGCCGGCACCACCACGTCGCCGAAGGCCGAGAGCGAGTAGCCCAACCAGATCAGCCTGAAGTTCATGGTCGCAGATTACTTCGGCACCGAAATATTCGTCAACGAAAAGTTTGGCGATGAAAAATCAAGGACCGAAAAATCAGTTGACGAAGTACACTCGGCGCCATGCGGGACTCTGTCGACGAGCACATCGACCAGTGGCTGCCGCTGCTCGACGGACTCGACCCGGACGCCGAGGGCGCGATCACCCGCATGCAGTACGTCGTGCGCCACATCCGCAAGCACAAGGACGCGATGCTGGCGAAGCACGACCTGCAGGCGAGCGAGTTCGACACCCTGCACACGCTGATGCGCCTGGGCGAGCCGCACCGCACCACACCGAGCCGCCTCGCCACGGAACTGGCGATGTCGCCGGCCGCCATGACCGGCCGCCTGGACGCCCTCGAACAACGCGGCTTCGTCCGCCGCGCCCCCTCGACCACCGACCGCCGCAAGGTCGACGTCGAGCTGACCGCGGCCGGCAAGCGCGCCTGGACCAAGGCCATCGACGACATGGGCTTCGAGGAGACCCGGGTCCTCGGGGTCCTGAACTCCCGCGAACGCCGTCAACTCTCGGACCTGCTCCGCCGCGTCCTGATCGCCGCGGAGCAGGGCCCACCACCACCGCAGTAGCCGTCCGCCACGCCCACATAGCGGCGGCGGCCGATGCCTGCGACCCAGGGTTGCGGTGGCGGCGGACGGTAGCCGCCCTGGTTGCGGCGGCGGGGGAGGCCGGCGGCCCTGGTTGCGGCGGCGGGCGATGCCAGCCGCTCAGGTCGTGGCGGCGGGAGGCCAGCGACCCAGGGTTGCGGTGGCGGGCGACGCTAGCCGCTCAGGTCGGGGTGGCGGGCGACGCTAGCCGCTCAGGTCGGGGTGGCGGGCGACGCTAGCCGCTCAGGTCGCGGTGGCGGGCGACGCTAGCCGCCCAGGTCGCTGCGGGTCAACGTCAGCCGCACGGTCGCGGCCCGTGTCACCGCGGGAACGGGCGACCCGGCGACGATGCCCCAACGAGAAGCGGCCCCGCCACCGAGATGGGTGACGGGGCCGAAAGAGACAAGGGTCAGGAGGCGTAGGCCTCCAGGCGCTGGGCGCGCGACGGGTGCCGCAGCTTCAGCAGCGTCACCTTCTCGATCTGGCGGATCCGCTCCCGCGACAGCCCGAACTCCCGCCCCACCTCGTCGAGCGTGCGCTGGCGGCCATCGTCCAGGCCGAACCGCAGCCGGATCACCGCCTGCTCGCGTGACGACAGCGTCGACAGGACGATCTCGACCTCGTTGCGCAGCATGCCCTGCGACACCTCGTCGGCCGGCTCCTGGCGGGCGTCGACACCGACCACGAAATCCCCGAGCGCGCTCTCGCCGTCCTCGCCGACGGCCTGGTCGAGGCTGACCGGCTCCCGGTCGTACGAGATGAGCTCGATGATCTGGAACTCCGGCAGGCTCATCGCGGCCGCGACCTCGGCCACCGTGGGCTCCCGACCGAGCGACACCGCCAGGTCGCGGCGGGCCCGGACCATCTTGTTGACCTGTTCGACCATGTGCACCGGGATGCGGATCGTGCGCGACTGGTCGGC
The DNA here is from genome assembly GCF_040654855.1 of Asanoa sp. NPDC050611. Lineage (NCBI taxonomy): Bacteria > Bacillati > Actinomycetota > Actinomycetes > Micromonosporales > Micromonosporaceae > Asanoa > Asanoa sp. NPDC050611. The sequence continues at coordinate 27,363 of NZ_JBFAIU010000055.1, read as the reverse complement.
CATCGCCCGGGTGATCGCCTGGCGGATCCACCACGTCGCGTACGTCGAGAACTTGTAGCCCTTCGCGTAGTCGAACTTCTCGACCGCGCGGATGAGCCCGAGGTTGCCCTCTTGGATCAGGTCGAGGAACGCCATGCCCCGGCCCGTGTACCGCTTCGCGATGCTGACCACGAGCCGCAGGTTGGCCTCCAGCAGGCGGTCCTTCGCCGCGTGCCCCTCCGCCGCGATGATCGAAAGGTCGGCCCGCAGGCCCTCGGGTGTGTCCGTGCCGGCCAGCTTCTCCTCCGCGAACAACCCGGCCTCGATGCGCCGTGCCAGGTCGACCTCCTCGACGGCGGTCAGCAGCTTGGTGCGGCCGATACCGTTGAGGTACGCACGGACGAGGTCGGCGGAGACGCCCCGTTCATCGGTGGCGTCCAGGTCGATCTGGTCGTAGTCGTTCATGCTCCTGCTACCCCGCTTCCCGGCAACCCTCCGTGGTGCCGTGCGAAGAGCTTCTCGCAACGGGCGTGAAGCCGGAGTGAGGAGAATCGGCGGGTGGCATGAATCCGGGAGCCTCTTCGCCCGATTTACGCAATTTGTGCCGCAGAAGATGATCGCGCCGTGCCTCGGCCGCGTTGCGTCCGGCCGCTAGTCTGCGAGCAACTCCACACCAGAAAGGCACGTCGTCGTGGTCTTCAAGCGAATGATGCAGGCGTTGGGCGTCGGCGGGCCGTCCGTCGAGACGGTGCTCAGCAACCCCAACTGCCGTCCCGGCGGTTTCCTCGAGGGTCAGATCCACGTCGAGGGTGGCGACCACGCGGTCGACATCGAGTACGTGGCCCTCGGCATGGTCACCCGGGTCGAGGTGGAGAGCGGCGACTCCGAGTACGACTCGACCACCGAGTTCCACCGCCAGCGCGCCACGGGTGCCTTCCGCCTGGAGCCGAAGCAGCGCTACGACATCCCGTTCCGCTTCGAGGTGCCGTGGGAGACCCCGATCACCGAGGTGTACGGGCAGCACCTGCACGGCATGACGATGGCACTGCGCACCGAGCTCGAGGTGGCCCGCGCCGTCGACAAGGGCGACCTCGACGCCGTGGCCGTGCACCCGCTGCCGGCCCAGGAGCGCATCCTCGACGGCCTGCTCCGCCTCGGCTTCCGGTTCGCCCGTGCCGACGTCGAGAGCGGCCGCATCTACGGCGTGCAGCAGAGCCTGCCGTTCTACCAGGAGATCGAGTTCTACCCGTCGCCGCAGTTCGCCTCGGCCATCAACCAGCTCGAGCTGACCTTCCTGGCCACGCCGCAGCACCTGCAGGTGGTGCTGGAGATGGACAAGCGCGGCGGCCTGTTCACCGAGGGCCACGACGCGTTCGGCCGGTTCACGGTCGACTACGCCTCCGCCGAGCAGACCGACTGGGCCGCCCAGCTGCACGGCTGGCTCGAGCAGTCCCTCCGCAAGCGCGGCCTGTTCCGCTAGAAGCTAGAGCTCCAGCAACACGGTTCGCGGGCCCACGTTCACGCTCTCGACGAGCATGTGGGCCCGGAACCGACCCGTCTCCACCACCGCGCCACGGTTACGCAGGGCGTCGGCGAACGCGGTCACCAGCGGCTCGGCCACCTCGGCCGGGGCCGCGGCGGACCAGCTGGGCCGGCGCCCTTTGCGCGCGTCCGCGTACAACGTGAACTGGCTGACGACCAGCACGGGTGCGCCGACGTCGCTGGCCGACTTCTCGTCGTCGAGGATGCGCAGCTCCCAGACCTTGCGGGCCATCGTGTCGGCGACCGCGGAATCGTCGCTGTGCGTGACGCCCAGCAGCACCAGCAGCCCGTCGGAGATCGCACCGACCACCGAGCCGTCGACGGTCACCGACGCCCGCGAGACGGTCTGGACCAGCGCTCTCACGCCACCGGCTCCACGATCCCGCGCTCGACCAGGTGCGCCACGATCGGCCCGGCGGCGTCGGCCAGGTCCGCCTCGGCGACCTCGTGCGCGGCCGCCAGCAGGCTGATCTGGTCGCGCAAGGGGACCTGCCCGTCGGCGCCGCTGACCAGGGCCAGCACCAGCGGGTCGACCTCCTCGCTCCAGCGCAGGCCGGACGGCATGACCAGCACCTGGCGGTCCACCGCCCAGCCGTCGTCACCGAGCGTCGCCTCCTGCTGGAGCTGCAGCCCCGGCGCGGTGCGGTAGCGGGCGGACAGCAGGTCCGCGTCCCGGACGAAGTCCTGCCGGTCGAACCACGCGGCGATCTGGTCGCCGAGCGGCTGCTGGGTCTGTTGGCGCAGGTCCTCGACCCGGACCACCGGGTCGTCGTGGCCACCGCGGCGCAGCGTGACCAGGCCGAACCCGATCGCCGCGACGTCGTTGGCGTCGAACCAGTCGAGCCAGGCGGCCGCGCGCGCCGGGTCGCCCTCCTCGTTGGCGTCGGCCAGCCACAGACCGACGTACGACATCGGATCGGCGACCTCCCGCTGGATCACCCAGGCGTCCAGCCCGGTGCCCGCGAACCAGCCCGCCGGCGCCCTCGGAGACCAGCACCTGGTTGGGACCCTTGGTCCCGTGCAGGATCGAGGTCTGCCCGACGCTCGCGGCGTAGAACCAGGCGATCGACTGGTACGCGGTGACCGCGCGCCGACCCCGGCTCCACAGTGCCTGGATCTCCCGCTGCCCGAACTCGTTGCCGCCCGAGCCGCTGGCCAGCACGACCGAGGTGGCGTACGGGTCGTGCGCCGCCGGGTCGTACTTCGCGTCGTCGAGCGCCTGCCGGGTCGCGGCCAGCGACATCCACGTCCACTTGTCGGTCTGGATGATGAGGCGCGGGTCGACGCTGCCTTCGGCGCGGAAACCGGGCACCCGCCCGGCCAGCGTGCCGTCCTGCTCGTCCACCCGCAGCTCACCGGCCAATGTGGAGCGCCAGTGCTCCTCGACCGACAGCCCGCTCGGCGCCATGATCCCGATCCCGGTCACCACGGCCCGCGTCATGACGTCCACCTCCGCAACACCGCGGCCGACTGGAAGCCGCCGAACCCGCTACCCACCGACAGCGCGACGTCGATCCGCTGCTCGCGCGCGTTCTTCGGCACGTAGTCCAGGTCGCACTCGGGATCCTTGTTCTCCAGGTTCGCCGTCGGCGGGACCACGCCGTAACGGATCGCCAGCACGCAGGCGGCCAGCTCGATCGCGCCGATCGCGCCCAGCGAGTGGCCGACCATCGACTTGATCGAGCTGACCGGCACCTCGTACGCGTGCTGCCCCAGGCTCCGCTTGAACGCCGCGGTCTCGTGCCGGTCGTTCTGCTTGGTCCCCGAGCCGTGTGCGTTGACGTAGCTGACCGTGGTCGGGTCGAGCCGCGCCTGGTTGAGCGCCTCGGTGATCGCCTCCGCCATCTCCAGCCCGTCCGGCCGCAGCCCGGTCATGTGGAACGCGTTGCTGCGGTTGGCGAAGCCGGCGACCTCGCAGAAGATCTCCGCGCCGCGGCGACGGGCGTGCTCCAGCTCCTCGAGGATCAGCACGGCGCCGCCCTCGCCCATCACGAAGCCGTCCCGGGTCGCGTCGAACGGCCGGGAGGCGTGCTCCGGGTCGTCGTTGCGGGCCGAGGTGGCCCGGATCGCGTCGAAGCAGGCCATCGAGATCGGCGAGATCGGTGCGTCGGCCGCGCCCGCGATCACCACGTCGGCGTCGCCGTCCTCGATGAGCTGGTGGCCGTGGCCGATCGCGTCGAGGCCGGAGGTGCAGCCCGTGGAGATCACCGCGGCCGGACCGTGCGCCCCGAACCGGCAGGCCACCTCGGTCGCCGCGCTGCTCGGCACCAGCGCCTGGTAGAGGAACCGGCTGCCGTAGCGCTCGTCGACCTGCCAGTGCCGGCCGTGGTCGCTGACGTTGACGTACTCGTCCTCGAGCCGCGTGGTGGCACCGACCGCGCTGCCGATGCTCACCGCCAGGTTGTCCCGGTCCACCGCGGCCAGGTCCAGCCCGCTCTCCGCCAGGGCCTCGTCGGCCGCGACGAGCGCGAACTGGGTGAACCGGTCGTTGCGGTGGATCTCTTGCGGGGTCAGGCCGGCCGCGCGCGGGTCGAAGTCGCACTCGGCGGCGATCTGCGACCGGAAGTCGGCGGGGTCGAAGAAGCTGATCCGCCGCGTGGCCGTGCGCCCGGCGGTGAGCATGTCCCAGAACGCGCTCCGGGTGACCCCGCCGGGCGCGACCACGCCCACGCCCGTCACGACGGTGCGTCGGCTCATGGCGCACTCCCGGGCAGGACTTCGGTGTCCACGTGCCCCAGCTCCGGCCGGGGCGCCAGCGGGCCGAGCGCGAAGACCAGGAACGCCGGCCGGTCGCCGTCGTTCATCAGCCGGTGCTTGACCCCGATCGGGATGTGCACGCCCTCGTTGGGCCGCAGCGGCAGCTCGCGCCCGTCGAGCCGGACGGTGATCCCGCCCTCGACGCAGAACAGGTACTCCTCCGAGTACGGGTGCCAGTGCTCCGTCACCACCTCGGCGGGGGCCAGTCGCAGCGTGCCCATGAAGCCCGACGTCGAGCCGACGGTGGCCGGCGACAGGATGACGCGGATGTCGCCGCCGCGCCGCCGGTTGCTCGGCACGTCGTCGATGGACACGGTCTTGATCGGGCGCTGCGGCTTGCTCGGCCCGCCGATGCCGTGCAGCGCCAGCCGCTCGACCTTGTCGCGGATGACGTCCATCTGCACCGCGGTGTTGGCGTTGATCCGGTCGGTCATCGCGGCCGTGTCGATCGGGGCGTCCGGGCGCATCCGGAAGTCCTGGATCCAGCGCATCCGGGTGCCGGAGCCCTCCGTCTCGTAGGTCCACTCGATGTTCATGAACTCGAACGGGCCGGGCTCGACCCGGCGGGCCACCACGCGGCGGGCGGCCTTGTCGGGCGTGCGCTCGGAGACCCAGGCCCACACCTTGCCGTTCTCGTCGGGGTGCATGGCCAGGCGGAACCGCACCGTGTCGCCGGAGCGTTCGATGATCTCCGCGGACGCGTACTCGGTGAACAGATCCGGCCACTTCTCGACGTCGTTGGTCGCCTCCCAGACGACGTCGAACGGCGCGTTGATCAGGATCGAGTTGTCGACGTGACCAATGGTGGGTGCGCTCATGCCGCCGGCTCCTCGTCGCGCGAAAGGCGTTCGTTGATGGCCGCGGTCATCTCGCCGACGCTGAACGCCAGCGGGCGGTCGTCCGGCAGCTCGAAGCCGTACAGCGTCTGCAGTTCCGACTGCAGCTGGAGGAACGCGAGCGAGTCGAGCCCGAGGTCGCCGAACGTCTTGTTCGGATCGTCGGTACGCATGTCCGACGGCAGCCCGACCTTCGTGACCAGCAGCTGCATCAGGTCGTCGATGGTGTACCTCATGATTCCTCCCGTGTGTGCGGATCGGTGAGCCGGTCGACGAGCGAGGTGTCGTGCGTCCCGGCGACGAAGAGCGGGTGGTCCAGTGCGGTCAGCAGGAAGTCCCGGTTGGTGCTGACGCCCGGACCCTCGACGGTCAGCTCGGCGAGCGCCCGGCGCATCCGGGCCAGCGCCTGGGGGCGGTCCGGGGCCCAGACGCAGACCTTGGCGAGCAGCGGGTCGTACGCGGCGGAGATGCGGCCGCCGGCCACCGCGGCCGTGTCGACCCGCACGAACGGGCCGGCGGGCAGCTCCAGCGCCGTCAGCCGGCCCGGCGTCGGCATGAAGCCGCGGGCCGGGTCCTCGGCGTTGATCCGGCACTCGATCGCCCAGCCGCGCGCGGTCAGCTCCGCCTGCGACATGTCGAGCCGCTCGCCGGCCGCGATCCGCAGCTGCTCGCGCACGAGGTCGACGCCGTGGGTCAGCTCCGTCACCGGGTGCTCGACCTGGATCCGGCAGTTGACCTCCATGAAGTAGAACCGGTGCTGCTCGTCGACGAGGAACTCGACCGTGCCGGCGCCGACGTAGCCGGCGGCGAGCAGCCCGCGCACCGCCGCGTGGCCCATCTGCTCGACGAGCCCGCGGGGCAGGCCGGGGGCCGGCGACTCCTCGATGATCTTCTGGCGGCGGCGCTGCACCGAGCAGTCCCGCTGGCCCAGGTGCACGCCGTTGCCGTGGCTGTCGCAGAGCACCTGGACCTCGACGTGCCGCGCGGACGGCAGGTACCGCTCGACGTAGACCCGGTCGTCGCCGAACAGCGACTGCGCGGTGCTGCGGATCTCGCGGTACTGCCGGGCCAGGTTGTCGGGCTCGTGCACCACCTGCATGCCCCGCCCGCCGCCGCCGGCGACCGCCTTGACGATCACCGGGTAGCCGATGTCGGCGGCGACCTTCGCGACCGCCTCGGCGTCGCTGACCGGCTCGATCGTGCCGGGCAACAGCGGCAGGCCGGCGTCCGCCATGGCCGCGCGGGCGGTGGACTTGTCACCGAGCCGGTCGATCACGGACGGGGGAGGGCCGACGAAGGTCAGCCCCTCGGCCTCGCACGCCTCGGCGAAGTCCGCCTGCTCCGAGAGGAAGCCGTAGCCGGGGTGGATGGCGTCGGCGCCCGTCTGCCGGGCCGCCTCCATGATCGCGGGCAGGTAGAGGTAGCTGTGCCGGGCCGGTCCGGGGCCGATGCACACCGCCTGGTCCGCGAAGCGTACGACGCTGCTGTCGCGGTCCTCCGTGGAGTAGACGGCGGCCACCCGCAGCCCCAGCTCGCGGCAGGTGCGGGCCACGCGTAAGGCGATCTCGCCCCGGTTGGCGATGAGAACGGTCTCGAACACGGCGCCTCCTAACCGGCCTGGGGGTCGATGGTCATGAGCCGCTCGCCGAACTCCACCGGCGCGCCGTCGGTCGCGTGCACCGCGACGATCCGGCCGTCCGCGTCCGCCTCGACCGGGATCATCAGCTTCATCGCCTCGACGATGCCGACCTGCTGGCCGCGCCGGACGTGGTCCCCCTCGGACACGAAGGGCGTGGCGCCGGGCTCGGGCGCGCGGTAGAACGTGCCGACGATCGGGGAGCTGATGCCGATGCCGGGCGGCGGCGGAGGCGCTTGTGGCTCGGCCTCGGGGCGGGCGGGCGGCGCCGCGACGGCGGCGGGCGGTGTCGCGGCCGGTGCCTGCTGCTGCTCCGTCCACTCCATCTCCACCACGACGTCGCCGGCCCGGATCCGCAGTGCGCGCGGCCGGTGCCCGAGGTCGGCGAGGAGCGACTGGGCGCTGCGGCGGACCTCGTCGAGCGCCTCCGCGAGCGGAGCCGCACCGTCCGTCGGCGCCGGTTCGATCAAAGACGTCACTGGGACCCTCCAGAGTGGGTGAGGCGGTCGGCGCCGCTGCCGAAGCGGCGGAAGCGGGCGCGCCGTTCGGCGAGCAGCCGCGCGGGATCGCGGGAGGCGAGGTCGGCGAGCTCCGCCCGGATCGCGGACCGGAGCAGGTTGGCCGCCGCGGTCTGGTCGGCCTCGGCGCCGCCCGGCGGCTCGGGCACCACGCCGTCGACCACGCCCAGGGTGAGCAGCGAGCGGGCGTCGACCTTGAGCGCCCGGGCGGCGGCGGGCGCGGCGGCGGAGTCCTTCCAGAGGATCGCGGCGCAGCCCTCGGGGCTGATCACCGTGTAGATCCCGTTCTCCATGATCAGGACCCGGTCGGCGACCGCGATGGCCAGCGCGCCGCCGCTGCAGCCCTCGCCGGTGACCACCGTGACCAGCGGGACCGGCAGGGCGCCCATCAGGCGCAACGTCTCCGCGATCACGGTGGCCTGCCCCTGCAGCTCGGCGTCCACGCCCGGGTACGCACCCGGGGTGTCCACGAGCGTCACCACCGGCAGCCCCCACTTGGCGGCCAGCCGCATCAGCCGGGCGGCCTTGCGGTAGCCGGCGGGGTTGGGCATCCCGAAGTTGTGCGCCGCCAGGTCAGCCGGCGTGTGCCCCTTCTCGTGCCCGACCACCACGACCGGCTCGCGCCCGAGCCGGCCCACGCCGCCGACGATCGCGGGGCAGTCGCCGCCCACGCGGTCGCCGTGCAGCTCCTCGAAGTCGTCGAGGATCATCCGGAAGTACTCGGAGGTGGTCGGCCGGCCCAGGTGCCGGGCCCGCCGCACCGCGTCCCACGGGTCCTGCTCGGGCACCCGGTCCGGCTCCCGGATCACCACCTGCTCCGCCGGGCAGACGTCCGCGGCCGTGTCCCGCCGGGCGCCCACGGAGAGCAGCCGGCCCAGCCGCTCGCGCAGCTGCGCCCGCGGGCAGACCAGGTCGACGAAGCCGCGCTCCAGCAGGAACTCGGCCGTCTGGAAGCCCGGTGGCAGCTCCTGCCGGATGGTCTGCGCGATCACCCGGGGGCCGGCGAAGCCGAACCGCGCGCCGGGCTCGGCGATCACGACGTCACCCAGCATCGCGTACGAGGCGGCGACGCCGCCGTACGTCGGATCCGTGATCAGGCAGGCCGTGACCAGGCCCGCCTCGTCGAGCTGCTGCATCGCCTGGGCGGTCTTGGCCATCTGCATCAGGCCGATCACGCCCTCCTGCATCCGCACGCCACCGGAAGCCGTCACGGTCACCAGCGGCAGGCGCTCGGCCAGCGCGGTCTCGGCGGCCCGGGTGATCAGCTCGCCGACGGCACCGCTGAGGCTGCCGCCCATGAACCGGAAGTCCATCGCGGCGACGACCACGGGGTTGTCGTTGACGGACAGCCGGGCGCAGACCACCGCCTCGGGCATGTTGGTCGCCGCACGGGCCTGGGCCAGGCGGTCGGCGTACGGCGTGCCGTCGCTGAAGCCCAGCGGGTCGTCCGACGGCACGTCGGTGTCCAGCAGGCGCAGCGTGTCGTGGTCGGCGAGCAGCTCGAGCCACTCCTGCGCGGTGAGCGGGAAACAGCCGCCGCACTGCGGGCAGACGCCGTGGTTGCGGGCGAGCCGCTTGGCGTACACGACGGCCCGGCAATGCCGGCAGAGCGCCCATTCCTTCGTCATGCGGTCACTCCCTGGGTCAGGAACAGGGCGCCCGCCTCGTCCAGGTAGCCGACGTCGCCGGTGCGCAGCCAGCCGTCCGGGTCGGTCATCGCGGTGGCGACCTGCGGGCCGCGGACCTTGACCTGCCCGGGCTTGCCCGGCGGGGCCAGCACGTGGCAGTCGGTGCCGGGGACCGGCCGGCCGACGGAGCCGGCGGTGGGGCCGTCGAGGCGGTCGCAGTGGGTCAGTGGGCCGCCGGCGGGGCCGTACCACTGGACGAGCGGTGCGCCGACCCGGGTGGCCAGGCGCAGCGCGGCGGCCGGCGGCAGCGTGGCGCCGCTGGCGAGCACGGCCCGGACCGTCGTGGTGCGGGGGTGCGTGTCGCGCGGGTCGGCCGCCAGCTTGGCCAGCGGCGCCGGAAGGCCGCAGTAATGGGTCGCCTCCTCGCGGCCCGCCAGCGTGACGCCGCCGGCCGGGTCAGGGTCCGCACAGAGCACCTGGGTCGCGGCGGCGTGCACGGCGGCGTTGAGGTACACCTGTTCGTACGTCGGCAGGTGGTTGACCACCGTGGAGCCCGGCTCGAAGCCGTAGGCCTGTGCCGCCTGCGCGGCGCCGACCGTGAGGTTGCGGTGGCTCAGCGGGATCGGCCGGCCCTGGGCGTCGAACCGCAGGCAGGCCACGGCGTCCAGGTCGATCGTCGCCTTCCGGCGGCGCGCGGGGGTGCGGGCCAGCGCGGCCACGGTCCGGCCGCCGTGCTCGCCCGGCTGGTCCAGGTAGAGCACGTCGAGATCCCGCTCGACCCGGATCCGGCGCAGCCGGTCGGCCATGCCCGCGGTGGCCACGAGCAGTTCGATGCCCGCGCGCTCGATCAGAGCGTCGAGGTCGGCGCCCGGATCGACGACGGCGCAGGTGTGTCCGGCCCGGACGGTGCCGAAATAGGCGACCGGGAACGCGGGATGCAGCGCGGCGGTGACGCCGACGACGGTGCCGGGCCGGCGCCCGGCGAGCGCGGCGGCGAACCCGTCGACGGCCGCGTCGAGGTCGCGGTAGGACAGCGCGTGTGCTCCGAAGCGGATCGCGGCCCGGCCGGGCGCGGTCACCGCGGCACGCCGCGGCAACGCGTCCAGCGGCAGAGCCTGGGTCTCAGCTTCGGGCACGGCGGGCTCCTTCAGGCCGGCTGTCTCACGACCCTCCGACCGTCGCAGTTGTCCACTTGAGCCCGCCTGGAATGTCGCTGGAGGCGCCAAAGGCTGTGGGGTAATCGTACGATCAGACCGAAAAGAACACTCATGTCGTGTTGGCCCTTTAAGGTTCTTCACAGCGACGGTCGTACGGGGGCGCGATGAACTACCACGTTCTTGGTCCGCTGCTGGTGAGATCCACCCACGCCGGCCCCGCGGTCCAGCTGACCGCGCCGAAGCCGCGCAAGGTGCTCGCCCTGCTCCTGCTGCACGCGAACCTGGTCGTGCCCGTCGAGACGCTGACCGCCGAGCTGTGGGGCTGCGAGCCGCCGGCGAGCGCGCAGACCACGCTGCAGACGTACATCCTCAAGATCCGCCGGATGCTCGTGTCGGCCTTCCCGCAGCGTGCGGCGCACGAGACGCTGGTGACCGCCTCGGGCGGCTACCGGCTCGACGTGGGCCCGGACGAGCTGGACCTGCACGCCTACGAGCGCCTGGCCGCCGCGGGCCGCGCCGCCCTGGACGGTGGCGACGACGCCACGGGCGCGAGCCTGCTGGGCCAGGCGCTGGCGCTCTGGAAGGGCGGCGCGCTCGTCGACGTGCGGCACGGCCCGGTGCTGCAGGCCGAGGTGCAGCGCCTGGAGGAGGGCCGGCTGTCGCTGTGGCGGCGGCGGATCGAGGCGGAGCTGCGGCTCGACCGGCACCAGGCGGTGCTGGGCGAGCTGGGCTGGCTGGCCGCGCGGCACCCGCTCAACGAGGACCTGCAGGCGCAGTACATGGTCGCCCTCTACCGGGCGGGCCGGCGGACCGACGCCCTCGACGCCTTCCACCGGCTGCGCGGGACGCTGCAGAACGACCTGGGCCTGGAGCCGTCACAGCGGGTGCAGCGGCTGCAGCACGCGATCCTGACCGCCGACCCGGCCCTGGACACCCTCGAGGTCGCCGGCGTCCGCTAGGGCGTGTCTCGCTGCTCCGCCAGCGCGAAGATGATGCCGCTCGGGCCGCGGAGATAGCAGAGCAGGAAGCTGTCGCCGTAGGGCGTCACCTGGCCGACCAGCTCGGCGCCGTGCGGGCGCAGGCGGGCGATGGTGTCCTCGATGTCGTCGACGGCGAACATGACGCGGTGCAGGCCCAGCGTGTTGGGCGGGGTGTTCGCGGGCTCGGGTGTGATCGCCTTCGGATTGTGGTAGGTCGTCAGCTCGATCCGGCCCGCGCCGTTCGGTATCCGCATCATGGCGATCTCGGTGCTGAGGTCGTCCAGCCCGACGACCCTGCCCGCCAGGCTGTCCGTTACCTGCATCCGGCCCTCGAGCTCCATGCCGAGCTCGGTGAAGAAGGCGACGGCGGCGTCGAGATCATCGACGACGATGGCGACGTTGTCCATGCGCTGAATCGTCATGCGCCCGAGGATAGGCGTCGGGTCCGACACCGCCGGCCGCGTGAGGTAATAGAGCGGAGGAGGTGCGAGTGGACTCCACGGTGTACTCGCCGTCGGGGGGCGCGGGTCGCGGCGTCGACCCACGTCGCGTTGGCGATGAGGTTGCGGGCCTGGCGCGGCGCGAAGAAGTACGTGGTCTCGCCACCGCACCTGCCGTCGGACTCCCCGGGTCGCTTGATCCACAGGAGCGCGGCGAGGCCCGGGCGGTCGGTCGTCGTGCTGGGCCGTTGCCCGAGGGCCTGCTTCGCCGGGTTGCACCACTCCTGGTCGTGCTTGGGGTCGTCCGGGGGCGGCCCCAGCCCGTTGCGGGAGGTGTCGATGACGAACTCGCGGTCGCCGACCAGATCGGACAGCTCCCGTCCCCAGTTGTACGAGTCGTCGGTCGTCTGCCGGTTGGACACGTTGACCGCGAAACCCTCGGCCCGTTCGATCCCGGCGGCCAGCAGCCGTTGCGCGGTCTCGCCGCTGCTCTTCCAGCGCGAGTGGCCGGCGTCGAGGTAGACGTACTGGCCGGCGTCGACGAGCGTGCCGACCGCCCGCTTCAGCGTCGCCGCGCGACTGGCGTCGAAGCAGTCGGCGGGCACGGCGTCCGGTTCCATGATCACCACGGCGCGGGTACGCCCCAGCGCCTCGACCAGCGACCCGATCCATCGCTGGTACGCCGCGGGGTCGGCGGCGCCCTCGCGGTGGTCGGTGCAGCCGCGGTTCGGGACGTTGTAGGCGACCAGCACCAGCATGGCGTCCTGTTGCCGGGCCTCCCGGGCGAGCCGGGGCACGGCCGTGACGTCCTGCGCGCTGGTCAGCCAGCCGGCCTGCGGCGTGGCGGTGATCGGCGCCAGCCAGCCGGCACCGTGCGTCGCGGCGTAGCGGTCGGCCGTCGAGTCGCGGTCGAGGTGGAGCCGGGCACCGCGCAGTGGGTGCTGCAGATCGGCGTACGTCCGGCTCGGCGGGTCCGGGTGCAGTTCGGTCTCGACCGGCGAGCCACAGCCGGCGACGATCATCAGGATGGCGGCGAGGGTGGCCGTGCGGCGCATGGTCACGGGCTCCAATACCTGCTGACGCGGTAGACGCGTACGCCGTCGGAACCGTCGCCGAAGCTGGCGACCGGGACGGCGTGCTTGTGTGCCTCGACGAGCGTGGGGTAGGCGGTGCCGCTCGCGGGGTTGCCCAGGTACCACTCGGGCACCACGAGGTAGTCGATCCGGCCGAGCCGTTCCCGGACCGCGGGGTCCGTGTCGAGCTTCGACACGATGATCGACTCGGGCCGGAACCGGTAGCGGTGCACGAGGTCGACCCAGATCGAGTCGTGCACGACCAGCACCTTGTCGCGGGGGACGTTGTCGGCGACCCACAGCTCGGCCGCCCGCATGGCCGGCACCTCCTTCGTGGTCATCATCGGGGTGAGCCGGTCGGGCCAGCTGACGGCGGCGCCGGCGAGCACCGCGACCGCGAGCGCGACCGCGGGGCCGACCCGCCACCACCGGCGGGCCGGGCCCGCCACGACGTGCACCGCTCCGGCGATCAGCAGCGCGCTCCACGGCAGCAGCGTGACGACGTGCATGAACGGCACGTACCCGTCGCGCACCATCAGCAGCCAGCCGGTCACCAGCGTCAGCGCGATCGGGCGCAGCCGGCCGGCGAACACGGCGACCGGGATGCTGGCCAGGCCGCCCAGCAGGAGCAGCCTGTCCTGGGCCAGCCAGTCGTCGAACAGGTGCCGCATGGGGCTGTCGGCGGTGAGCAGCGAGCCGCTGGTCTGGCGCTCGGCGAGCTGCCAGGCCGCCGTGCCGAGCAGGCTGTTGTGGCCCGGACCCTCGAACAGCTCGCCCTTGAACAGGGCGAACAGCGGGTACATGGCCATCAGCAGGGCGCCCGCCCCGGTCGCGACGGTGAGCACCTGCGCGCGGTTGCGCGGGTCCGTGTTGCGCCACAGCGTCCAGAGCAGGCCGGGCAGGAGCACCAGCAGCGTCTCCTTGGTCAGCGCGGCCATCGCGAAGCAGAGGGCCGCGCCGGTGCCGGCGAGGATGCTGCGCCGCCTGGACAATGCCAGCACGAACGCGGCGAGCAGCCAGGGTGTGGCGATGTTGTCGAGGAAGGTCCAGCGTCCGTAGAGGACGGCCAATGGGGACAGTCCGAACAGGAGCGCCGCGAGCGCGGCGGTCCACCGGCTGAAGCCGAGTCGCCGGCCCAGCGCGAAGACGAGGCCGGTGCTCACCACGCCGGCGATCAGCATGCACTCGTTGCCGAAGCCGATCGCGGAGTCGTGCCGGTCGAAGCCGTCGGTCAGCATCGAGTACAGCGCGATCTGGATCCAGCCCGCGGGCGCGTGGTCGTAGAAGTAGGAGTAGGGGGAGAGCGTCCCCTCGTACTGCAGCGACCAGGCCTGCGACAGGTACGTGCCGGGGTCGTCCACGTAGCGGGGGAACGTCGACATGCCGATGCCGCGGACGAGCCCGGTGGCGACGAGGACGGGCACCAGCAGGGCGAGCGTGCGGGCGTGCCGGCGCAGCCACTCCTGAGCGCCGATCAGCACCCGGCGGCGCACCGAGAGCAGGTGCCGCACGTCCGTCGGCGCGAGGTTGGCCAGCGTCATCGCGTGCTCCCGACCGTCGCGGGCTCGGGCGCCGGCAGGTGCGTACCGTGATGGGTCGTCTTCACCCAGTCGTTGCGGCGCAGCGCGTAGCGGGCCACGGCCCACACCGCCGCCACGCAGAGGACGAGCTGAAAGGGGTAGGCGCCCAGCACCACACCGAGGTAGTCGCGGATCCGCGCCTTGACCTGGAAGGTCCGGCTGAACACGCGCAGCATCAGCACGTCGAGCGCGACCGTGAGGACGCTCAGGCCCAGCGGCAGGCAGGCCAGCAGCGCGACCGCGATCGGCGACTTGTGCCACAGCGCCAGGGTCAGCGCGACCGGCGCGAGGACGCCCGTGAACGCCTGGAAGAACTGGAACCCGAGCACGTAGACGGCCAGGACGCGCTGGCCCAGCGTCGGCAGCGCCACCCACTCGCCGGCCCGGAACACCTGCATGAAGCCCTGCATCCAGCGCACCCGCTGGCGGACGAGGCCGCGCAGCGTCGCCGGGGTCTCCTCGCGGGTGACCAGCTCGGGCAGGTAGACCACGTCCACCGCGTAGCCGAGCACCGACGCCACGATCCCGATCTTGCAGTCCTCGGTCAGGCACTCCTCGTCCCAGTACTGGCCGTAGCGCTGCCGCAGTGCGTCCAGGAACTCCCGGCGGAAGAAGACGGTGTTGCCGCCGAGCGGCATCACCCGGGTGACGGCCTGCAGCTTGAGCCGCGACTGGAACCACTTGAAGTACTCGAGCACGTTCGCCGCCCGCCACCACGCGCTCGTGTTGGCGTGCCACCAACGCCGCAGCCGCGGGTGGCGGCCCGCCGGCATCGGCAGGTCGCGCGCGCGGGCGCTGAAGTTCATGAGCTGGACACCGCACTGCACGATGCCGGCGTCGGTGCGGCGGAACCGGTAGTCCACCACCCGCAGCAGGTCGGGGTGGAACAGGTCCTCGGCGTCGGCCACGCCGATCCACTCGAAGGGTATGCCGAGCTCGGTGAGCCGGTGCACGGCCGCGTTGAGCCCGATCGGCTTGTTGTGGACGTCGGTGTCCTCGGGATACGGGCAGACGAGCACGCGTCCCGGGAACTCGCGCGCCTTGCCGTGGGCGATGCGGGCCGTGCCCGGGTCGTCGGGGTGGTCGACGATCGGCATCACCCAGTAGTCCGGATGGTCCAATGTGGCCAGCCGGTCGAGCGTGTGCCCGGCCACGGCCTCCTCGTGCCGCATCGGCACCAGGATCACGCCGGGCAGGCGCGGCTCGTCGGGGCTCCCGTACCGCTGCGGGTCGTTGTGTTCAGGTCGCCACCATTTGTAGAGCTGGAAAGCCAGCGTGGTGACGGTCACCGCGAGCATCAGCAGCGAGACGACCACGATGGACACGTCGAGGAGCAGGCTCAGCTCTCGCATCGGGTCGCCTTACCCTCGGGTGCGGCCGGCATGCGCCCGCCGCCGTGGTCATCGACCGGCGGTCGCCGCCTGCTCGGTAACCGCTGCCAGGAAGGCGGTGAGGGCCGGCGCCGGCGGTGTGTCCCTCGTCACGACGGCCAGCCGGCGCATGAGCCGGGTCTCGGCGACCTCGCGCACGGCGAGCGCGGGGTCACCCACGGGCAGGGTCAGCGGCGGCAGCAGCGCGACGGCGGCGCCCACGCGGACCAGTTCCAGCAGGACGTCCGCGTCGTTGGAGCGGTGGCGGATGTCCGGTTCGTAGCCGCCGAGCGTGCGGCAGGTGCCGACGACCATGGCGTGGTGGCCGGTGCCCTCGGCGGAGGCGGCCCAGATGTCGGTGCGCAGGTCGGCGACCGCGACGGGTCCGCCGGGCCCGGCCAGCGGATGCGCCGCGGGCAGCACCAGCTTCAGGGGTTCCGCGTGGAGCACGGCGAAGCGCAGGCCCGCCGGTCGCGGGCGGGGATGGCCGTCGTACTCGTCGCCGATCACCAGGTCGACCGCGCCGAGCCGCAGGCCGGGCAGCGCCTGTTCGAGCTCCAGCTCGAAGATCTCCACGCGCACGCTGGGGTGGTCGATGATCATGCGGGCCACGGCCGGGATCAGGAAGCGGCGGGCGGCCGACTGCAGGCCGCCGGCGCGCACGGTGCCCCGGACGTCGCCGCTCAGGGCGGCCAGGTCGGCCTCGGCCGTCTCGGCGGCGGCCAGCAGCACGCGGGCGTGCCGGGCCAGGAGGCGGCCGGCGTCGGTCAGGCGTACGCCGCGGCCGGCCTTCTCGAACAGCGGCGTGCCCGCGTCCTTCTCCAGCAGGGCGAGCTGCTGGGAGACGGCCGACGGGCTGTAGCCGAGGGCGGCCGCGACGGCGGCCAGGGTGCCGCGCTCCGCGAGCTCGCGGAGGAGCAGCAGGCGCCGCAGGTCGCGCATGACCATCCGCGAATCCTAACGGGTCAGGTCCAGAAACCATCGCTGGTGCTGACGAGTTGGATGCCCGATGCTCGACGGCGTGGGTCCGGTTCTGTGTCTGATCTCGGCGGCGTTCTTCGGCGCCATGCCGATCTTCGGGAAGTTCGCGTACGAGGCGGGCGTCTCGCCCGGCGAACTGCTGCTGGTGCGCTTCGGCCTCGCGGCGGCGGTGCTGGGCGCGCTGCTGTTCGTGCGGCCACGCCTGCGCGGTGCGGAGCCGCTGTCCCGCCGCGCGGTGGTGACGGCCCTCGCGCTGGGCGCATTCGGGTACGCCGCACAGGCCGGTCTCTACTTCTCCGCGCTGCGACGGCTCGACGCCTCGCTGCTGTCGCTGATCCTCTACACGTTCCCGATCCTCGTCACCCTCTCGGCTGTGCTGCTGGGCCGGGAGCGCCTGACGGGCCGGCGGGTCGCGGCGCTCGCGGCGGCCTCGGCCGGCACGCTGCTGGTGCTGCTCGGCGCGGGCGGGATGAGCTTCCAGGCGTTCGGCGCGCTGCTGGCCTTCGGCGCGGCGGTCGTCTACACCGCGTACATCCTGGTCTCCGACACGGTCGTGCACAGCCTGCCGCCCGTGGTGCTGTGCACGCTGGTGATGACCGGCGCCACGGGCACGCTCTGCGCGCACGCCGCGGTGTCCGGCGGGGTCGACCTCGGCTTCGGGGTGCGGGCGTGGTTCTGGCTCGCCTGCATCGCGGTGGTCTCCACCGTGCTGGCGATGCTCGCGTTCTTCGCGGGCCTGCGGCGCACCGGCCCGTCGACGACCGCGATCCTTTCGACATTCGAGCCCGTCGTCACGACCACCCTGGCCACGCTCACGCTGGGCGAGTCGCTGGGCCCGGTGCAGCTCGTCGGTGCGGTCCTGGTGCTGTCCTCGGTCGCGGTCCTGCAGATCCGCCAACGGGCGGCGCGGCCGTTGGTGCTCGAGCCGGCTACGTCCCGCTAGCCGCGTCGAGGCGGCGCCGGAGCAGGTCGCGGAGCGGGATCGAGTCGCCGTCGCGGCCGCCCTCGCCCACGATCAGTGGCGCCGGCCGCGGCTGGACGGCGGTGCCGGTGAGGCGGGCCCGCAGGGAGTTCGGCGTCGTGAGGACATAGAACCGCCCCTCGGTGTCGACGGCGAGGCGGTCGTGCCGGTCGAGGTACCAGCCGCGCAGGCCGGTGCGGTAGCGGGCGCCGCCGCGGTGCGCCGGCGCGGTCAGCGGGGTGGGCGCGATGCCGCGCGCGGTGGCGTCCGCGACGAACGCGGCGATCAGCGCCGCCGCCTGCTCGGCCTCGCGCGCCCGCTGGTCCTGCTGCGCCCGCGCGTGGGCGTCGATCGCCTGGCGGCGCTGCTCGAGCCAGTCGCGGTCCATGTCCGGACCCTATATCGGTCGCACGGGCCGGCCGTCGGCGCCAGAATCGGGCGCCATGGGGCGGGTGCCGGTGCTGTGGCTCTACGGGCCGCCCGGTGTCGGGAAGACATCGGTCGCGTGGGAGCTGTTCAGCCGGCTCGGGGTGCCGGCCGCCTTGGTCGACATCGATCAGCTCGGGATCTGTTACGGGCCGGCGGGCCGGCCGCCCGAGCCGGCGTCCGACCCCGGCCGGCACCGGATGAAGGCGCGCAACCTCGACGCGGTGGTGGCCAACTTCGGTGCCGCGGGCGCGTCGTGCGTCGTGGTGCCGGGCGTGGTCGACTCCGCGCGCGGGGTCGACGTCGGGCTGCTGCCACGCGCCGCCGTGACGGCGGTGCGCCTGCGGGCGTCGCCGGGCGCGCTGCGGGAACGGCTGGCGCGTCGCGGGCGGCCGACGGACCAGGCGGTGGCCGCGCTGCGGGAAGCCGAGGCGCTGGACCGCCTGCCCGGTGAGTGCGTCGACACCACCGGGCTCGGCGTGGCCGAGGTCGCGCGGCTGGTCAAGCCGTTCATGCCCGCCGCGGGCGGCGGCGGTGTGCTCACCGGCCCGGTGCCGGCGCCGGGGGAGGTCCTGTTGCTGTGCGGGCCGCTCGCCGTCGGCAAGTCCACCGTGGGCTGGGAGGTGTACCAGCGCTCCAGTCTCGCCGGTGTGCACACGGCGTTCGTCGACCTGGAGCAGATCGGCTTCTGCCGGCCGGCGCCGGCCGACCACCGGCTCAGGTCGGCCAACCTGGCCGCGCTGTGGCGGACCTACCACGCCCGCGGCGCGCGGCGGCTGGTCGTGGTCGGGCACATCGATGGGCCGGCGGACGTCGCCGCCTACACCGCCGCGCTGCCGGCGGCGACCGTCACCGTGTGCCGGCTGCACGCGAGCGCCGGGCAGCTCGCGGAGCGCATCGCGCTGCGGACGCGTGGCATCGGCGCGACCTGGGGGCTGGCGGGCGACGAGCTGACCGGCCGGCCGGCACCGGCCGGGATCCACGCGCGCGCCGCGGCACAGGCCGCGGCGCTGGAGCGCGCGGGGATCGGCGACCAACGGCTCGACACCGACGGACGGACGGTGGCCGAGGTCGTGGCGGCGGTCAGGTGGCCCGGTCCAGTCGCTGCTCCCCGCTGGTCGAGAGCTACGTGGCGCTGACGCACCCGGACCTGTACCTCGCGGAACTGCTGGCCCGGGTGCGCCCGCCGGCGGCGACCGGCTAGGCCGGAACGCGGTCGAGGAAGCCGAGCACCTGGTTCAATCGGCCGTCGCCGTCTGTGGTCGCCACGTCGAAGCCGGCGATCGGTGCCTCGGCGCCCTCGGGGCCCAGCTCCCACGTGAACCGCGCCTGGTTGTGGTGGCCGTCGACCGGGCCCGCGAGCCGGAACGTCATGCCGGGGAACTGCCCCTGCACGGCCGCGATCGTGGCGTCGATCGCGTCCCGGCCCTCGGCGACGGCCAGCGGGTCGACGTAACGGCCGTCGGCCGCCCACAGCTCCTCGATGCGCCGCCGGCGTGCCGACGGGTCGGTCTCGTTCCAGGTGGCGATGTAGCGCTGCGCCAGTTCGTCGTACGTCATCGTGTCTGTCATGTGAGAAATGATCGCCAGCGGCCGTGCGGTGTGTCGATTACCTCGCAGGTAATGGCCGCTGCGCCGGAACGGTCATTAGGGTCGGTTGGCGTGACCACGCTGACCAGGCCCGCGCGACCGGTCGGGGAGCTGCTCCGCGACTGGCGCCGGACCCGCCGGATGAGCCAGCTCGACCTGTCGAACGAGACCGGGATCTCCGCCCGGCACATCAGCTTCGTCGAGACGGGCCGCTCCCGGCCGAGCCCGGACCTGATCCTGCGGCTGGCGGAGCGGCTGGACATCCCGCTGCCGGACCGCAACACGATCCTGCTCGCCGGGGGCCACGCGCCGGCGTACCCGAGCCATGAGCTGGACGACCCGGAACTGGCTCCGATCCGGGCGGCGGTGCGCCAGATCCTCGACGGCCACGGCCCCTACCCGGCGGCCCTGATCGACCAGCACTGGCACCTCGTCGAGGCCAACCCGGCCATCGCCCTGTTCACCGCGGGCGCCGCGGCCCACCTGCTCGAACCGCCGGTCAACGTGCTGCGCCTGAGCCTGCACCCCGACGGCATGGCACCGCGCATCGGCAACCTGCCCGAGTGGCGCGCGCACCTGCTCAGCCGGCTGCGGCAACAGGCGACGACCACCAACGACCCGGTGTTGTACGAGCTGCTGGAGGAGCTGCGCGGCTACCCGGGCGGCACCGCGCATCAGGCGGGAGTCGCCAGCGTCGTCGTCCCGCTCCGCTACGAGGACCTGTCGTTCCTCAGCACCACGACGCTGTTCGGCACCCCGCTCGACGTGACCGTGGCCGGCCTGGCGATCGAGGCCTTCTTCCCGGCCGACCCGGCGACCGGGGAGCGGCTGCGCGCCCTTTCGCTCTAGGCGAACGATCACGGCGGGCGCTTCCGCCGGGTCAGGGGTTACCGTCAACCCGGGTAGTGCGCCTGCCCGCGCCTCGTGCGACCGCCCACGCCGGCCGCCCGGGATGGCCAAGAGGCTTCGACTCAGCGCCCTCGTTTCGCGCGGCCCTGCTGCGTCCGGACACGGGGCGCGTGGGGCCTCGCGAGGGCGTGAAGCATGTTCGAACGGTTCACCGACCGGTCCCGCCGGGTCGTCATCCTGGCGCAGGAAGAGGCGCGGATCTTCAACCACGCGTCGATCGGCACCGAGCACCTGTTGCTCGGCATCCTCAAGGAGGGCGAGAACGTCGGCGCGCGGGCGCTGGTCGGGCTCGGGCTCTCCCTGGTCAGCGTTCGCCAGCAGGTCGAAGAGGTGATCGGCGCCGGCGGGAAGCCGGCGGCGGGGCACATCCCGTTCACCCCGCGGGCCCGGCGGGTGCTGGAGCTGGCCCTGCGCGAGGCCATCCAGCTCGGCCACGGGCACATCGGGCCCGAGCACGTGCTGCTCGGGCTGGTCCGGGACGGCGGCGGGGTCGGCGCCCAGGTGCTCGCGGGGTTCGGCGCCGACGCCGCGGCGGTCCGGCTGCGGGTGATCGAGGAGCTGGCGCAGAAGGCGGACGCCCCGCCGCCGAGCATCGGCGGCAGCGCCGTGCTCGACCAGTTCGGCACCAACCTCACGCAGGCGGCGCAGGGCGGCGGCCTGGACCCGGTGGTCGGGCGCGCGACCGAGATCGAGCGCGTCATCCGCGTGCTCTGCCGGCGCACCAAGAACAACCCGGTGCTGCTGGGCGAGCCGGGCGTCGGCAAGACCGCCGCCGTGGAAGGGCTGGCCCAGCGGATCGCCGCCGGCGAGGTGCCGCGGCGCCTGCGCGGCAAGCAGCTCTACACGCTCGACCTCGGCGCCCTGGTCGCCGGGACGCGTTACCGCGGTGACTTCGAGGAGCGGCTCCGCAAGGTGCTCAAGGAGGTACGCGGCCGCGACGACATCATCCTGTTCGTCGACGAGATCCACACGATCGTCGGCGCCGGCGCGGCGGAGGGCGCGCTCGACGCCGCCTCGATCCTCAAGCCGCTGCTCGCCCGGCCCGAACTGCAGCTGATCGGCGCGACCACGACCGACGAGTACCGGCGGATCCTGACCCGCGACCCCGCGCTCGAGCGGCGGTTCCAGCCCGTCGCGCTGGGCGAGCCGACCGTCGCGCAGACCGTCGAGATCCTGACCGGGCTGCGCCGGCACTACGAGAGCCACCACGGCGTCGCGTTCACCGACGCCGCCCTGGCCGCCGCCGCGACGCTGGCCGACCGGTACGTGGCCGACCGGTTCCTGCCCGACAAGGCGATCGACCTCGTCGACGAGGCCGGCGCCCGGACCCAGCTCCGTGGTGGGACCACTGTGGACGAGGACGACATCGCCGAGGTGCTGGCCGACTGGGTCGGTGTGCCCGTGCGGCCGCTGAGCGAGAGCGAGACCCAGCGCCTGGCCCGGATGGAGGACGAGCTGCACCGGCGGGTGGTCGGGCAGGACGAGGCGGTCGGTGCGGTCGCGCGGGCGGTGCGCCGTACCCGGGCGGGCCTGAAGGATCCCCGCCGCCCGGCCGGGTCGTTCGTGTTCGCCGGGCCCACCGGTGTCGGCAAGACCGACCTGTGCCGCGCACTGGCCGAGTTCCTGTTCGGCGCCGAGGACGCGCTGATCCAGCTGGACATGTCGGAGTACCACGACCGGCACACCGTGGCCCGGCTCGTCGGCGCGCCGCCCGGGTACGTCGGCCACGACGAGGGCGGGCAGCTCACCGAGCGGGTGCGCCGGCGGCCGTTCTCGGTCGTGCTGTTCGACGAGGTCGAGAAGGCCCACCCCGACGTGCTGCTCACGCTGCTCCAGATCCTGGAGGACGGCGCGCTGACCGACGCGCAGGGTCGCAAGGTGGACTTCCGGAACACGGTGGTCATCCTGACCACGAACCTCGGCACGCGGGCCGCGCCGGTCGGCTTCGGCGACTCCATGGTGGACGGTTCGGTGCGCGGGGAGCTGCGCCGCCACTTCCCGCCGGAGCTGCTCAACCGGATCGACGAGACCGTGGTGTTCCGCCACCTGGCCGAGCCCGAGCTGCTCGCGATCGCCGACCTGATGCTGGCCCGGGTCGCGCAGCGGCTCGCGGCCCGCGAGATGACCCTGGTGGTCACCGACGGCGCCAAGCTGTACCTGGTGCGGCACGGTTTCGACCCGGCCTACGGTGCCCGCCCGTTGCGCCGGGCCATCCAGACCGGCGTCGAGGACGCGTTGTCGGAGCGGATCCTGCTGGAGGAGCTGCGGCCCGGCCAGACCGTCGTCGTCGACGCCGAGGGCGCGGAGCTGGCGTTCCGCGTCGACGAGCTGGCCGGTCAGGCCGGGTAGGGGGTTTCCTGCCGCGGCAGGACCACGACGTCGCCGGGCCGCACCTGTCGCGGCCCGGCGGCGCCGTCGAACCAGACGTCATAGGTCACCGGCGGCCCGTCCGCCGCCCACGACAGGCCGACGATCGCGCCGCCCACGGTGCCCGACCGCACGCGGGTGCCGGGCGCGTGCCCGTCGTCGCCGACGACCAGCAGGGCGTCGAGGATCTGCCGCACCGCGGTCCACGGCGCGCCGGCCTCGTCACCGAACGCCCGGAACGCCTGGCGCAGCTTGGGATGAGCGGTCAGCGCGCCGTCGATCCGCTCCCACAGGATCGTCCAGTCGCCGTCGAGCAGCCGGCGCGCCGCCCGGTCGACGTCGGCACAGACCAGGTCGACCGCGGCCTCCTCGCCGGACTCGGCCGCCCACGCCCGCTCGCCCGCGTGCGGGGCCGCGACCACGAGGTAGAGCATCGCCAACAGCGCCGCGCGGCCCTCGCCGGTGTAGAACCCACCCGGGCCCGGCGGGAACCGGTCGACCAGGTGGCCGGCGCGTCCGGCGGGCAGGCGGGCTGCGCGGCGGGCGTCGGCCACGCGCACGTCGAACGGGCGGGCGGCGCGGGCGCCGAGGGACCAGCGCCGGCCGCCGCCGGCCCCGCCGCCGGACAGTGCGACGGGATAGACGGTCCGGCCGTATCCGCCGAGCGACTCACCGGCGCGCAGCCCTGCGGTGGCCACCTGCCGGGCCGCGACCGAGTAGGCCACACCGCTGTGCGCGGCGTGGGCCCGGACCAGGCGCTTGCGCGCCCGCCCGGCGCGGGGACGCTTGCGCGATCGCTCGTCGGTCATGGCGGTCCCTCCCGTGCTCTCCCCGACGGTACAGCCGGCGATCACCCGGTCTCGACCGGGAGGAGGCCGCGCTCGGCGAAGACCTTCTTGGCGACCATGGTGGCGTTCAGCGCCTTGGGAATGCCGCAGTAGACGGCCGAGTGCAGCAGCGCCTCGACGATCTCCGCGGCGGTGAGGCCGACGTTGAGCGACGCGTTGACGTGCACCTCGAGCTGCGGCTCGCAGCCGCCCAGCGCGGTCAGCATGCCGAGCGTGACGAGCTGCCGGTCGCGTGGCGGCAGCCCCGGGCGGGCGTAGATCTCGCCGAAGGCCCAGGAGACGACCTGGTGACCCAGCTCCGGGCTGATGTCGGTGAGGGCGTCGACGACCCGCCGGCCGCTCTCGCCGTCGACGCGGTCGAGGACCGCCTTGCCACGCTCGAAGCGGTCCTGGCGGGTTTCGCTGTGGTTTGCGGTGGTTCCGTCGGTCATCCAAGAAACGTAAAACCTAGAGTCCGCTCAAGGCCAAGCCGCATTGACATAGGACACACTGCCTGCCAGCATCCCTTCCAAAGCTGGGAGCGCTCCCAGCCTGACCTCCTTCGATGCACCGTCCATGCACATCGAAAGGAACCCCGTGATCTCGACATCCTGGCGGCGCCGCATCGCCGCCGTCACCGGCCTCGTGCTCGCGGCCACCGCGCTGGCCGGTGCGCCGGCCGCGGCCGAAGGACCCGAGCAGATCGTCAACGGCACCTTCGACAACGGCCACGCGCCCTGGTGGGCGACCGGCAACCTCACCCTCGACTCCAGCAGCGGGCAGCTCTGCGCCGACGTGCCGGGCGGCACCGTCAACCCCTGGGACGCCATCATCGGCCAGGACAACGTCCCGCTGGTGGCGGGCGAGACCTACGAGTTCCGCTTCTTCGCCACCGCCACGCCCGCCCGGGTCGGCAAGGCGCTCATCCAGCTGCCGGTCGACCCGTACACGCAGTACCTGTCGGCGACCCCCGAGCTGAGCGTGTCGGGCAACGACTACACGTACACCTTCACCTCGCCCGTCGACCTGCCCAACGCCCAGGTGGCGTTCCAGATCGGCGGCAGTGCGACACCGTGGCGCATCTGCCTCGACAACGTCTCGCTGCAGGGTGGCGCGGAGCCCGAGGAGTACGTGCCCGACACCGGCCCGCGCGTGCGCGTCAACCAGGTGGGCTATCTCCTGCACGGCCCGAAGAACGCCACCCTGGTGACCGAGGCGACCACACCCGTGCCGTGGCAGCTCAAGAACGCGGCCGGCACGGTCGTGGCGCGCGGCACGTCGACACCGCGCGGCGTCGACGCCTCCTCCGGGCAGAACGTCCAGACCATCTCGATGGCGTACGCCCGGAAGGGCACCGGCTACACGCTGGTGGCCGACGGCGAGACGAGCCGGCCCTTCGACATCGGCACCGACTTCTACGAGCAGCTGCGCCTGGACGCGCTGAAGTTCTACTACACCCAGCGCAGCGGTGTCCCGATCGACGACGCGCTGCGCCCCGGCTACGGCCGCCCGGCCGGCCACGTCGGCGTCGCGCCCAACCTCGGTGACACCGACGTGCCGTGCCAGCCCGGCGTCTGCGACTACCGGCTCGACGTCAGCGGCGGCTGGTACGACGCCGGCGACCACGGCAAGTACGTCGTCAACGGCGGCATCTCGGTGCACCAGCTGATGAGCGAGTACGAGCGCGTCGGGCAGTCCTGGACCCTGCGCGACGGCACGCTGGCGCTGCCCGAGAGCGGCAACCGGGTGCCGGACATCCTCGACGAGGCCCGGTTCGAGCAGGAGTTCCTGCTCAAGATGCAGGTGCCCGCCGGGCAGCCGTACGCCGGAATGGCCCATCACAAGATCCACGACGCGGCCTGGACCGGCCTGCCGCTGCTGCCGCACCTCGACCCGCAGCCGCGTGAGCTGCACCGCGTCTCGACCGCGGCGACGCTGAACCTCGCCGCCACCGCCGCACAGGCGGCCCGCGTGTTCCGGCCCTTCGACAAGCGCTTCGCCCAGCGCAACCTGGCCGCGGCCAAGGCGGCGTGGGCCGCGGCGAAGGCCAACCCGGCGCTGTACGCCGACCCCGCTGACGGCGTCGGCGGCGGTGCCTACAACGACGACGACGTGACCGACGAGTTCTACTGGGCGGCCGCGGAGCTCTACATCACCACCGGCGACCGGGTCTATCGCGACGCGATCCTCGCCTCGCCGGTGCACACCGCGGACATCTGGCGCGACCGCGGCTTCGACTGGGGTCACACCGCCCAGCTGGGCCGCATCGACCTCGCCACGCTGCCCAACAAGCTGCCGGACCGCCATCGGGTACGCGCCTCGGTGGTCGCGGGCGCCGACCGTTACCTGGCGACGGCGCGGGCGCACCCGTACGGCATCCCGTACGCGCCGGCCGAGAACACGTTCGACTGGGGCTCCAACAACCTGGTGCTGAACAACGCGGTCGTGCTGGCGGCGGCGTACGACATCACGGGCCGGGATCGCTACCGCGACGGCGTGCTGGAGACGATGGACTACATCTTCGGCCGCAACGCGCTCAACCAGTCCTATGTGACCGGTTACGGCGAGGTGGCGTCGCACAACCAGCACAGCCGGTGGTACGCGCGCCAGCTCAACCCCGACCTGCCGAACCCGCCGCGGGGAACGCTGTCGGGTGGCCCGAACTCGTCCATCCAGGACCCGGTGGCCCAGCAGAAGCTGCAGGGCTGCGCGCCGCAGTTCTGCTACATCGACGACATCGAGTCGTGGTCAACGAACGAGCTGACCATCAACTGGAACGCACCCCTGGCCTGGATCGCCGGCTTCGTGGCCGACCAGGATCAGGGCTGAGGTGGCCCCTGGCCGACGCGGGCAGCCGCGTCGGCCAGGTCGCCCCGCCACCAGCCGAGCGCCTCGACCCACCAGGTGACGCCGGCGGCCGCGTAGGGCGCGATCCGCCCGGCCACGGGGGTCGCGCCCTCGACGGCGATGTCGACGGGGCGCCCGGCCAGCTCGCGGGTGAACACCGCGGCCGCGGCGACATCCGCGACGACGGGGCGGCCCGGCGGCCACTGCCCCGCGAAGGCCGGCATCGCACCGTCGAACCGGGCGGCGCGCCGCAGCCCGGCCCGCCGCGGCCACTCGCCGCCGCACCAGATCGGGATGCGCCCGACACCCCATCGCTCCCACAGTCCGGTCAACCGGTCGAGCCCGTCGTCGAGCGCCCGCCCGCGCGCCCGCAGGTCGGGGTCGAGCCCGAACTCGGTGAACTCCCGGTCGACCGACCCGACGATGCCGAGCACGGTCAGCCGCCCACCGGAGAGCGCGTGGATGGCCGCGGTGTCCTGCGCGACGTCCTGCACCTGCCGGCGGGGCAGCACGACGGTGAGGATGATCCGGATCCGCTCGGTCCGGGCCGCGATGGCCGCGGCGGCGACGGTGGAACTGGCGACGGGCCAGCCGGGCTCGTCGTAGAGCAGGTGATCCCAGAGCTGCACACCGTCCCACCCGTGCTCCTCGGCGGAGACGGCCAACTCGGTCAAGGTCCGCACGTCGCCGAACTGACCGACCGTCGGCAGCCCGACAGCGAACTTCAGATCCATACCGGAAACCCTGACACAGTCCGGCGATGGGTTTCGACGGCACGCTCGTGGTCGCGCGGTGGGACCGGCGCGCGCGCCCGGGGCTGGCTGCCCCTGCCGTAAGCCCTCGCCCCGATCACCACCCCGCGCCATCGTCGATGGCTGAGCGTGGAGGTCGGTGCGGGCACGCCGGTGCGCGCGGTGCAGGCCGCGCTCGGGCAGCGCGGCCTGCGGCTGGCCTGCGTC
>NZ_JBFAIU010000054.1:0-31152 GCF_040654855.1 Asanoa sp. NPDC050611 | reverse complement strand
GGGGGGGGGGGGGGGGGGGGGGGGGGGGGGGGGCCGGGGCCCGCGGGCCCCCCCCCCCGGCCCCCCCCCCCCCCCCACGCCAGGTGGATCCGTCACCTCGGATGTCGAGGCTCCGCATCTCGTGGAGCGTCCGGCGCAGGGCCGACAGGCCCGCGTCGAGGGCGCGCCGGGCGTCGATCAGCTCGCGGCTGAGCAGGCCACCGGTGGCATAGCTGTAGGCCGTCACTTGCCGCCCTCCTGGCCGCGTGCACGCGGACATAGGTGCTTATGCAACGCATGTAAGGGCACAGCGGCCTCCTCGGGGATGAGGGGTGTGACTCACATACAAAAGGGGTGAGCCGACCCAAAGATAGTAGGGCCAACATCACCCCCGTGTGGGGAGTCCGTTACACAGAGCCGAAGTATTTCCCGATACCACCTGAACGTGTCGCACACCTTGTCCGCTGCGAACCTCTGCCACCTTTCCAAGCGACCGCCACCACCAGCGGAAAGCGCGCGACACGCCGAATCGCGACACGCCGATGTATGCCGGCGCCTCTAGCCGATCGGCGACACGCGGGTGCCTCGTCGGCTCGCGCGCGCAGTCCCGTCGGTGAGATCGCGACGGACACTCGCACGAGCACCGCGAGCGGTGTGCGTCGCCACGGCCGGCGCCACTGTGCCAGACTCGGCGACCGTGGTGGACCGCCGTTCCGACACACTTGCCGACCGGGTGGCGGCAGCCGCTGCCGCGACGCCCGACAAGCCCGCGCTGATCTGGCACGACGCGACCTTGAGCTGGCGTGAGCTCGACCGCCGCGTCGATGCCGCCGCAGCCGCGCTCAAGAGTCTCAACCTGTCAACCGGCGATCGGGTTGCGCTCGCGTTGCCCAACTCACCCAGGTACGCCGTGAGCTTCTTCGCGGTGCTGCGCGCGGGACTGGTCGCGGTGCCCGTGAACCCGGGATACACCGCCCGCGAAATGCGCCACGTGCTCGCCGACTCGGGCGCCTCGGTGCTGGTCGCGAGCCCCGACGTCGCCCGCCTCGTCGAGGGCGTACGAGCAGACCTGCCCGAGTTGGCGCGCGTACTCGAGAAACTGCCGGAAGACGGCGCGGCCGTGCCGCACGTCCCGGCCGGGACCGACGACCTGGCGGTGTTGCTCTACACCTCGGGCACCGAGGGCGAGCCGAAGGGCGCGATGCTCAGCCACCGCGCGCTGCTGGCCAACCACGCGCAGATCGACGCGATCACGCCGACGGTGATCGGCCCGGACGACGTCGTGCTGCTCGCGCTGCCGCTGTTCCACGCCTACGGGCTCAACTCCGGGCTCGGCGCGGTCGCCTACCACGGTGCGACCGGGGTGCTGATCGAGCGCTTCGACCCGGCCGACGCGGTCGCCGTGATCGCCCGGCACGGGGTGACCGGCCTGATCGGCGTCCCCTCGATGTACCAGGCCTGGTCGCTGCTGCCCGACCTCGGCGAGGCCCTGTCGTCGGTGCGGGTCGCGGTGAGCGGTGCGGCGCCGCTCGACCCCGAGACGGCCGCGCGGTTCACCCGAGCGACGTCACACGCGGTCTTCGTCGGGTACGGGCTGACCGAGACCGCGCCGGTGGTGACCTCGACCCTCACCAGTCCGGCGCCGAAGCCCGGTTCGATCGGCCGGCCGCTGCCCGGCGTCGAGGTGCGGCTGGTCGCGTCCGACGGCAGCGAGGTGTCGGACGTGTCCGATCTGGACGGTGACGAGTTCGACCTGGGGCTGGGAGCGCCCGAGACCGACCCGGGCGAGATCGTGGTGCGCGGTGCCAACCTGTTCGACGGCTACTGGCCGGACGGGCACGGCGGGCCGGACGCGGAGGGGTGGTGGGCCACCGGTGACATCGCCTACGCCGACGCCGACGGCGACCTGTTCCTGGTCGACCGCCGTGGCGAGCTGATCATCGTGAACGGGTTCAACGTCTACCCGCGCGAGGTGGAGCAGGTGCTGGAATCCCATCCCGGAGTGGCCGAGGCGGCGGTGATCGGGGTGCCGCATCCGTACACCGGCCAGTCCGTCAAGGCGTTCGTGGTGCGGTCACCGGGCACCGACGTCGACCCGGAGGAGCTGCTCCGGCACGCCGAGCAGAACCTCGCCCGGTTCAAGACGCCGACCGCGCTGGAGTTCGTGGCCGAGCTGCCGCACTCGGCGATCGGCAAGGTGCGCAAGGCCGAGCTGCGGGGTGACGATGCCTAGGGTGACGCTGCTGACGCGGGTCGACTGCCACCTGTGCGACGCCGCGCGGGAGGCGCTGGACCGGGTCACCGCGCGCACCGGGCAGGCGTGGACCGAGGTCGACGTCGCCACCGACATCGAGCTCGAACGGGACTACGGCGACCGGCTGCCGGTGGTGCTGCTGGACGGCAAGGAGCACGGCTACTGGCGGGTCGAGGAGGACCGGCTCGTGCGCGACCTGTCTGGGTAGAGTCGCTCGCGTGACGCGTACGCACCTGGTCTGGGACTGGAACGGCACCCTGCTGAACGACTTCGAGCTGGTCGTCGCCGCCACCAATCACGCGCTGGCGACGGTCGGCGGCGCCCCGGTGACCGGCGACCACCACCGGCGGCACTTCGTCCGCCCGGTCGCCGACTACTACGCGATGGTGCTCGGGCGGGCCGTCGACGCCGCGGAGTTCGACCAGCTCGACGCGATCTTCCACGACGCGTACCGGGCCGGGCTGACCACCTGCGCGCTGGCCGACGACGCCGTGACCGCGATGCGGTCCTGGGCCGGCACCCAGTCCCTGCTGTCCATGTGGTTCCACGAGGACCTCGTGCCCGCGGTGACCGCGTTCGGCCTCGACGGGCGGTTCCGCCGGGTCGACGGCGTGCAGGTCGCGCTCGGGGGCGACCGGGCGTTCAAGGCCGGCCACCTCGCGCGGCATCTCACGGAGCTCGGCGTCGACGGTGCGTCCGTCGTGCTGATCGGCGACTCGCTCGACGACGCCGACGCCGCCCGGTCCGTCGGTGCGGAGTGCGTGCTCTACACGGGCGGTTTCACCGACGAGGAGCGGCTGCGCGCCTCGGGGCACCCGGTCGCGGCCTCGCTGTCGGAAGCGGTCGCGCTCGCGCTAACCGCGTAGGTAGGCGAGGACCGCCAGCACCCGGCGGTGCTGTTCCTCGTCGGGCGGCAGCTGGAGCTTGGTGAAGATGTTGCGCACGTGCTTCTCCACGGCGCCGTCGCTGACCACCAGCTTGCGGGCGATCGCCGTGTTGGACATGCCCTCGGCCATCAGCCCGAGCACCTCGCGCTCGCGGGCGGTCAGCTCGCGCAGCGGGTCGTCGCGCCGGCGCCGCACGAGCAGCTGGGCGACCACCTCGGGGTCGAGCACCGTGCCGCCGCCGGCCACCCGGCCGAGCGCGTCGAGGAACTCCGTGATCGCCGCCACGCGGTCCTTGAGCAGGTAGCCCACCGCCCCGGCCCGGTCGGCCAGCAGGTCGTCGGCGTACGAGACCTCGACGTACTGCGAGAGCACCAGCACGGGGGTGCCGGGGACCTGGCGGCGTGCCTCGACCGCGGCCCGCAGGCCCTCGTCGGTGTGGGTGGGCGGCATCCGGACGTCGACGATCGAGACGTCGGGCTTCTCCCGGACGATCGCCTCCACCAGGCTCGGCCCGTCACCGACCGCGGCGACGACCTCATGGCCGTGCTCGGTCACCAGCCGGACCAGGCCTTCGCGGAGGAGCACGGCGTCGTCGGCGATCACAATGCGCACCGGTCCGAGCGTAGTGGAAGGGCCCCCGTCGGTTGAGGGCCCTTCAGCCGTCGATCACACCGACCCGCTCACACCGGCAGCGTGGCCTGGATCAGCGTCGGGCCGCCGGCCGGGCTGGTCACGGTCAGCTTGCCGCCGGCCGCGTGCACCCGGTCGGCCAGGCCGGCCAGGCCGTGGCCCTTGGAGACGTGCGCGCCGCCCTCGCCGTCGTCGGAGATCTCGACCCGCAGGTCCGCGCCCTCCCGGGAGACCGCGATCCGGCAGATCTGGGCCCGGCTGTGCTTGGCGACGTTCGTCAGGGACTCGGCGACCACGAAGTAGGCGGCGCTCTCGACGGCCGGGTCGAGCCGGCCGCCGGCGGTGCCGAGATCCGGGTCGATCGCGAGCTCGATCGGGATCACACCGCGCCCGGCCAGGGCCGCCAGCGCGCTCGGCAGGCCGCGGTCGACCAGGATCGGCGGCGCGATGCCGCGGGACAGCGAGCGCAGCTCGTCGAGGGTCTCCCGGGTCTGCGTGAGCGCCTCCTCGATCGTCCGGCGGGCCGCCTCCGGGTCGTTGTCGAACTGCTGCTGGGCGCGGCCGAGATCCATCGCGAGCCGGACCAGCCGCTGCTGCGGGCCGTCGTGGATGTCCCGCTCGAGCCGGCGCAGGGCGGTCGCCTCGGCCGAGACGGCGGCCCGGCGCTGCCCCTCCAGCGTGGTGATCTTGTTGCGCATCTCGGCGACGCCGGTGAGCATCCCCTTGCTGAAGTTGGCCTGGAGCAACGCCACGCCGCGCACCACGATCGGCAGGCTGAGCAGGAAGAACACCCCGATGGCGGTGTAGAGGAGGAGGCGCGGGCCGGTGCCGCTGCCGAGCCCGAGCAGCGTGTTGAGGTCGACCTCGTCGTCGCTGCGGGGGATCGCCCAGTCGTAGGTCCAGTAGGTGAGGCCGCCGATCGCGCCGGCCCACCACGTGATGGTGACCACGAACGAGAAGATCGACAGGACGAACTTCACGAGCGCGTGGAGGGCGTCGAGCCAGGACTGGCTGTCGCCGACGATCGCGAGGACCCGGCGGAACAGGCCCGCGTCCGGCTCGGCGCTGCGGTACTGCGGCCGCACGCGGGCCGTCCGGAGCACCGGGCCGATGGCCAGCCGCTCGAGGTCAGCGAAGAACCGCGCCAGGAGCAGCGCGCCGGCCATCACGGGCAGGCCGATGCCCGTGACGATCAGGCCGGCGCTGAGCACCAGGCCGACCAGGGCGGCGACGAAGCCGGCGATCGCCAGCGGAAAGCCCACGATCACGTACGCCGAGTCGGTGAGCAGTTGGCGGACTATGCCACGGTGGGCGGCGACCGCGGGGCTGGGAACGACGGCTGTTGTCATGCCATCGACGCTAGGCATCGGCCCTGCTTACCCCCATCCCGTCGGCTTGCCTCTTCAGGGTAGGGCTGTCCGTACCAAGGCCGGGAACCCGGAATCGGGGATTGGTGGTACAGGTCCCATTTACGCAATAATCGTGAGCAGGGATCGGCGGTTGTCGAGTGACCAAGATCGCGATTTGTGCACGAGTTCACAAGCGCTTAGGCTGTAACACCGACGAATCCCGTTAACACAGCCGGTTACCGCACTTCATCGCGGGGGTCCCGTTCGCGGGCACCGGACGAACGCACACGGAGTCGCATGAGCCAGCACCGCCCGACAGGCCCCAACGGACGGTCCGGCGGCGTGCCCGCCCTTCCGGACCTGCCCGAGGCGACGGTGGCCCGCCTGCCCGAATATCTTCGCGCGCTGCACAACCTCGCCGAATCGGGCAACGACACCGTCTCCAGCGAGGGGCTCGCCACGGCGGCCGGGGTGAACTCGGCGAAACTTCGCAAAGACCTCTCCCACCTCGGTTCGTACGGGACGCGTGGGGTGGGCTACGACGTCGCCCTGCTGATCGACCAGATCGAGTTCACCCTCGGGTTGACCCAGCGCCGCGCGGTCGCGCTGGTCGGCGTCGGTAACCTCGGTCACGCTCTGGCCGGTTACGCCGGTTTCGCCAGCCGTGGGTTTCGGATCGCGGCGTTGTTCGACGCCGACCAGAACCGCGTGGGTGAGCCGATCAACGGCCTCAACGTCCGACACATCTCCGAGCTGGCGGCGGTGGCCGCGGCCGAGTCGATCGCGATCGGCGTCATCGCCACACCCGCCGCGGCCGCGCAGGACGTCGCCGACGCACTGGTCGCGGCCGGCGTCACCAGCATCCTCAACTTCGCGCCATGCGTGCTTTCGGTGCCCGACGGGGTCGATGTCCGCAAGGTCGACCTGGCGGTCGAGCTGCAGATCCTCTCCTTCCACGAGCACCGCAAGTCGTCGCTGACCGCCCTGCCCGGCGGTCTGGCCAGCCCCAACGGGCTCGTAGCGACCGGGACGGAAGAGGCGGTGGGCACGTGAACCTGATCGTCGTAGGCGCTTCCTACAGGACCACGCCGGTGGCCATGCTCGAGCGGCTGGCCGTGCCCGCGCCGGACCTGACCGAGACCCTCGACCAGCTCGTCGCCCAGCCGTACGTCCGGGAAGCGGTGGTCCTCTCCACCTGCAACCGCGTCGAGATCTACGCGGCGGTCAGCGGCTTCCACGGCGGTCTCGGCGACATCTGCACCGTCCTCGGCGCGCGCGCCGGCCGGGCGCCGGCCGAGCTGGCCAACCACCTCTACGTGCACCACGACGCCGCCGCGGTCGAGCACGCGTTCCGGGTCGCCACCGGGCTCGACTCGATGGTTATCGGCGAGGCGCAGATCCTCGGCCAGCTTCGCGACGCCTACCACGCGGCCACCGAGGCTGACAGCGCCGGGCGCACCCTGCACGAGCTGATGCAGCAGGCGCTGCGGGTCGGCAAGCGGGCCCATGCCGAGACCGGCATCGACAAGGCCGGGCAGAGCGTGGTCACCGCGGCGCTCGACATCGCGGCCGCGCACTTCCCGGGCGGCCTCGCCGACCGGCCCGCCCTGGTGGTCGGCGCCGGCGCGATGGGCGCCCTCTCCGTCGCGACGCTGTCCCGCAGCGGGGTCGGCCCGGTCGCGGTGACCAACCGGGGCGCGGACCGCGCGATCCGGCTGGCCGCCGCGTACGGCGCCACCGCCGTGCCGATGGCCGACCTGCGCCGCACGCTGGCCGAGGTCGACCTGGTGATCGCCGCCACGGCGTCCACCGAGCCGGTGCTCACCCGCTCCACCGTCGAGACCGCGCTCCAGGGCCGGACCACTCCGCTGGTCCTGCTCGACCTGGCCGTGCCGCGCGATGTCGAGCCCGAGGTCGCCGGCCTGCCCGGCGTCGTCGTGGTCGACATCGACACGCTCGCCGCCGAGCTGCGCGCGGGCCAGCACGCCGCCGACGAGGTCGCGGTGGAAGGCATCGTCGAGTCCGAGGTCGAGACGTTCGTGGGCTGGCTGCGCGGCGCCGACGTGGCGCCGACCGTGGCGGCACTGCGCACCCGGGCCGACGAGGTCGTCGCCGCCGAGCTGGGCCGGCTGCGGCAGCGCCGTCCCGAGCTGAGCGAGGAGCAGCGGGCCGAGGTGGCGCACGCGGTGCACCGCGTCGTCCGCCGCCTGCTGCACTCGCCGACCGTCCGGGTGCGGCAGCTCGCCGCGGAGCCGGGCGGCGACCAGTACGCCACGCTGCTGCGGCAGCTCTTCGACCTCGAGGTCCCGCAGACCGCGCAGGTCGAGGACGTCCCACCGTTGGGAGAGCATTCGTGACGCCGCTACGCCTGGGCACCCGGGGGAGCAAGCTCGCGCTGGCCCAGTCCCGCCTGGTCGCCGACGCGGCGACCGCCGCCACCGGCCGGCCGGTCGAGCTGGTGGAGATCACCACCGCGGGCGACCGGTCCACCGCGCCGGTCGCGCAGCTCGGCGTCGGCGTGTTCGTCTCCGCGCTGCGCGACGCGCTGATGGAGCGTCGCATCGACTTCGCGGTGCACTCCTACAAGGACCTCCCGTCCGCGCAGCCGGGGGCGCTGCACATCGCCGCCGTCCCGCTGCGCGAGGACCCGCGCGACGCGCTGGTCGCCCGGGACGGGCTGACCCTCACCGAACTGCCCGACGGCGCGACCGTCGGCACCGGCGCGATGCGCCGGATCGCTCAGCTCAACGCGCTTCGGCTGCCCCTGCGGGTGACGCCGATCCGGGGGAACATCGACACCCGGGTCAGGCGGGTCACCGGGCCGGAAGCCGACCTTGACGCCGTCGTCCTCGCCCGGGCCGGACTGGTCCGGATCGGGCGGGCCGACGAGATCACCGAAACGCTCGACCCCATGCTGATGCTGCCCGCACCGGCACAGGGTGCGCTGGCGGTGGAGTGCCGCCACGCCGACCATGACCTGGTCGAAGAGCTCGGGGCGCTCGACGACGGACCCACCCGGGCCGCGGTCACCGCGGAACGGGCGTTGCTGGCCACGCTGGAGGCCGGGTGCAGTGCCCCGGTCGCCGCCTACGCGGAGATCGCGGAGGGCGAGGACGGTGACGAGATCTACCTGCGCGGTGCGGTGATCAGTGCGGATGGCGAGCGCGCCATCCGGCTGTCCCGCACCGGAACGCCAAGCGCCGCGGCGGAGATCGGCAAGGCACTCGCCGCCGAGCTCCTCGACCGTGGCGCCGATACCTTGTTTGGGAGCACAGAATGACCCGCACCCGTAAGCCCGCAGGCCACATCTCGTTCGTCGGGGCGGGACCCGGCGACCCGGGCCTGCTGACCCGCCGGGCGCACGACGCGTTGATCGAGGCCGACCAGGTCGTCTACGACCGCGGCGTGCCGGAGTCGCTGCTCGCGGCGATCCGGGCCGAGGCCAAGGAAGACGCGCAGTTCACGCCCGCCGAGGGCGCCTCCGGCGACGTGGCCAAGGTGCTGCTGTCCGCCGCGCGCTCCGGGCTCTCCGCCGTGCACCTCGTCGCCGGCGACCCGTTCGGACACGAGTCGGTGGTCAAGGAGGTGCAGGCCGTCGCCCGCACCGCCGTCCACTTCGAGGTCGTGCCCGGGGTCGGCCAGGCCGAGGGGGTCGCCACGTACGCGGGCGTTCCGCTCCCGGGCCTGCGCACCGCCGCCGACGTCGACGAGGTCTCGTCGCTGGACTTCGAGGCCCTGGCCACCGCGGTGGCCCGCGACTCCCTCGCCCTCGCGGTCGACGCCGGTGACCTGGCCGCCCTCCGCGACGGCCTGCTTGCCGCCGGCCTCGACGGCACCACGCCCGTCGGGGTGACCGGCGACGGCACCGGCGAGACCCAGTTCACCACCACGTCGACGGTCGACAGCTTCGTCGCGGCCGCCCTCGGCTTCACCGGCCGCGTGGTGCTCACCCTGGGCGCCGGCGTCGCGCACCGCGACAAGCTGAGCTGGTGGGAGAACCGCCCGCTGTACGGCTGGAAGGTCCTCGTGCCCCGCACCAAGGAGCAGGCCGGCGCGATGAGCGCCCGGCTGCGCGCCTACGGCGCGATCCCGTGCGAGGTCCCGACGATCGCGGTCGAGCCGCCCCGCACCCCGGCCCAGATGGAGCGGGCGGTCAAGGGCCTGGTCGACGGCCGGTACGCGTGGGTCCTCTTCACCTCGGTCAACGCGGTCCGCGCGGTCTGGGAGAAGTTCGGCGAGCACGGCCTGGACGCCCGCCACTTCGGCGGCGTGAAGATCGCCTGCATCGGCGAGGCCACCGCGGACGCGGTCCGCGCCTTCGGCATCCAGCCGGAACTCGTCCCCGCGGGCGAGCAGTCGTCGGAGGGCCTGCTGGCCGAGTTCTCGCCGCACGACGAGGTGCTCGACCCGGTGGGCCGCGTCCTGCTGCCGCGCGCCGACATCGCCACCGAGACGCTGGCCGCCGGGCTGACCGAGTTGGGCTGGGAGGTCGACGACGTGACCGCGTACCGGACGGTCCGCGCCGCGCCGCCGCCGGCCGAGATCCGCGACGCGATCAAGTCGGGTGGCTTCGACGCGGTGCTGTTCACGTCGTCCTCGACGGTGCGGAACCTGGTCGGCATCGCCGGCAAGCCGCACACCCGCACGGTGGTCGCCGTGATCGGGCCGAAGACCGCCGAGACCGCGACGGAGTTCGGCCTGCGGGTCGACGTCCAGCCCGCCCACGCCTCGGTGCCGGACCTGGTCGAGGCGCTCGCGTCGTACGCCGTCGAACTGCGCGAGAAGCTCGCCGCCATGCCGGCGAAGCAGCGGCGCGGCTCGAAGGTGCAGGGGCCGACCGCGCTGAGGTTCCGCTGATGCCGTCGTTCCCCACCGCCCGGCCACGCCGCCTGCGGGTCAACCCGGCGGTGCGTCGCCTGGTCGAGGAGACCAAGCTCGCGCCGAGTGAGCTGATCCTGCCGATGTTCGTGAAGGAGGGGCTCACCGAGCCTCGCCCGCTCGCGGCGATGCCCGGCGTCGTGCAGCACTCCCGCGATTCGCTGCGCAAGGCGGCGGCCGAGGCGGTCCGCGCGGGCGTAGGCGGCATCATGCTGTTCGGGGTGCCGATCGAGAAGGACCCGGAAGGCTCCGGCGGCCTGGACCCCGAGGGCATCCTCAACGTGGCGATCCGCGACGTGATCTCCGAGGTCGGCGACGCCACGGTGGTCATGGGCGACCTGTGCCTGGACGAGTTCACCTCGCACGGCCACTGCGGCGTCCTGGACGCGGACGGCCGGGTCGACAACGACGCGACCCTGGAGGCGTACGCGTCGATGGCGGTGGCCCAGGCCGACGCCGGCGCCCACATGGTCGGACCCTCGGGCATGATGGACGGCCAGGTGGGCGTGATCCGCCAGGCGCTGGACGCGGTCGGCCGACAGGACGTCGGAATCCTGGCCTACGCGGTGAAATACGCGTCGGCGTTCTACGGCCCGTTCCGCGAAGCGGTGGAAAGCTCGCTCGAGGGCGACCGCCGCACGTACCAGCAGGACCCGCCCAACTTCCGCGACGCCCTCCGCGAGGTGGCGCTGGACGTGGAGGAGGGCGCCGACATCGTCATGGTCAAGCCGGCCCTGACGAACCTGGACGTCATCCACGCGGTCCGCGGTCTGGTCGACATCCCGGTCGCGGCCTACCAGATCTCCGGCGAGTACGCGATGGTCGAGGCGGCCGCGGCGAACGGCTGGGTCGACCGCGAGCGCGCCCTGCTGGAAACGCTGACCTCCATCCGCCGCGCGGGTGCCCAGATCATCCTGACCTATTGGGCGGTCGAAGCCGCGGGCCTGCTCCGCGCGCGCTACTGACACACGACGAAAAGCGCCCCGGCCGCGAACGGCCGGGGCGCTTTCGTCGTTACGGGGTCAGTCGTCGTTGCGGATGGTGCCGATGCCGATCGGGTCTGCGAGTACCAGGCCTGGGATGCCGGCTACGAGCAGCGTCAGCGTCTCGTTGGGCTCGCGCTGCCGGTC
This sequence comes from Asanoa sp. NPDC050611, assembly GCF_040654855.1. Classification (NCBI taxonomy): domain Bacteria; kingdom Bacillati; phylum Actinomycetota; class Actinomycetes; order Micromonosporales; family Micromonosporaceae; genus Asanoa; species Asanoa sp. NPDC050611. Next base: position 20,045 of record NZ_JBFAIU010000054.1, on the reverse strand, counting down.
GCCCTTGATCGTGACGTCGACCGTGGTCGACGTCGCGCCCGCGGGCAGTGTGCGGCAGCCGATCACCGGGTCGTAGTCGGACCCGGCCCGGGCCGTCAGGCCCAGCGTGGTGCCGCAGAGCAGGACCGGCTCCGAGAGCGGGCGGGAGACCGAGACCGTGAATGTCAGCCTGGTCGTGCCGCTGTTGCCCTCGACGACGTCGGCGTCCGAGACCTTCAGTTCCGCCCGCGAGTTGAAGCGGGCGACCTGCGGGTCGTGGTCGCTGGAGCCGCGCGAGCCGTCGCCCGCGTAGTTCGCCGCCCAGTCGGCGTTGATGTGGGCCGCGCGCATCTGTACGAGGTCCGCGTGCAGCTTGTCGTTGACGAACAGGTGGTCCAGGGTCTGGGCCTGGCCCTCGAACGAGTACGAGTACGCGCTGGCCGGCACGTCCTGTACGAGGTTCTCCCACAGGTTGTGCAGGCCCGCGTCGTAGAGCGGGGCCAGCTGGTCACCCGGGTTCGACTGGACCGGGTCGTCGGGACGCGGGAAGACGTTGAGGTCGCCGCCGTACGCGACGCGGGCGTTCGGGTCGGCGGTTTCGATCGCCTTCACGATCGCCGCGCCGTAGGCCGCCTGCTCGCGGCGCTGGCCGATCCGGCCGTCCGGGCCCGACGAGTAGTGGTTGCTGACCGCCCAGAGCACCGAACGCTCGGTGCCGCCGGGTGTCGCGGCCACCAGGAACTTGGCCACCTGAGGTGCGCGGGTGAAGACGTCGGAGCCGTCCACGCCCGTCGAGGTGTCCACGTCGGACGGTAGGTCGGCGTTCAGCGACTTCGGGTTCTGGACGTCCGTGTTGTAGGGCAGGGCCTCGCCCCGGTACGTGACACCGGGGTCCGCGCCCAGCACCGCGTCCGCGGGGGCCAGGCTCACCCGGTCCGTTCGGTACAGGAACGCCGCCGTGATGCCGCGGTCGTCGGCGCCGTCACGGTCGTAGGCCGCCGCGTACCCCGGGCCGCCCTTGGCCTTGATGGTCAGCGCCAGTTCCTGGATGGTGTCCGGTGCGCCGTCGGCGTTGTCGGTCGTGCCGCAGGCCAGCTCGGTGCCCGAGACCGTGCAGATGTCCTGGTCCTCGGCTTCCTGCACCAGGATCACGTCGGGGCTGTGCAGGTCGTTGGTGATCTGGTCGGCCAGCGCGGCCAGCTGGTTGTCGTAGTCGGCCTGATCGACCGGGACGTAGTCGAACGGCGGTGAGACACCCGGGCAGCCCGTGTTGCCCAGGAAGTCGCAGCCGTCGAACGGGTCGTCGCGGAAGTCGTACAGGTTCTCGACGTTGTACGTCGCCACCGCGTACTCCGTGCTGCGGTTGGCGGGCTTCGGCGGGTTGTTCTTCGACGGGTCGGTGCCGCCGGTGAAGGTCACCTGCTCCGGCTGGATGCCGTACTTGTCGAACGAGAAGTAGAGGCCGCCGACCGCGTCGCTGGTGAGCTTGTCGAAGGTGTGCGCCGGCGGGAGCAGCGTCGTGCTGTCGCCGGAGCGGTCCTTGACGCCCATCGAGCCGAACATGATCCGGTTGCCGTTCTCGTCGTCGAACCGCGCCGGGTTGTTGTCGAGCGGGTGCGAGTCGCGGAAGACCCGGCGGGCGTACGGGTCGGCGCGGTCGAGCAGCGGGTCGTCCTTGTCGACCACCCACACCTCGGAGTCCGCGGTGCTGGCGAACACGTCCCGGCCGCTGACGGCCTGTGCGCCGGCGCGGACCCGCATGCGCATGCCCTCGTGGCGCTCCCAGAAGCGGTCGGCCGTCGCGAGGTCGACCGGCGGCACCGCGTCGGTGACCGTGACGTCGACGCCACCGGCCAGCTTGGACACGAGGGAGGCGCTGGCGATCTCGGTCAGGTTGAAGAACTCCGTGACCCGGCCACGGATGACGATCTCGTCGCCGACCACCGGGACGTAGCCGCCGATCAGCGTCTCGAACGTGCTCGTGTAGACGAAGACGCCGTCGGACGTGAGCGGGTCGCCGTCCTCGGTGCCGGGGCGGCTCTGCAGGAAGAAGCCGTACTGCAGGGCGCCGGCCTCGGTCCGGGACAGCGTGCGCTGGGTGACGACGCCGCGGATGTCGTACAGGAGCTGGCTGTTGCCGCTGGCCGGGGCGAGCGGCGAACGGTCCAGCCTGCCCTGCTCGGCGTCGGTGGTCTGGCCCTGCACCTCGCCGACCGTGAGCGCCCGGTTGACCTGGACGGTCAGCGTGCAGGACGCGGTCGTGCCGTCGCCGTCGGTCGAGGTCACCTGGACGGCATAGCCGCCCGCCGGCAGGTCAGCGCTCGCGCTGATCGTCGCCGTGGCGGTCGCGCCGGGGGTGAAGGCGGTGCGGGTGATGCTGCCGGCGGTCGGGGTCGGCGTGACCGAGGTGACGGCCAGATCGGTGATCGTGTCGTCCGGGTCCGTCGCGGTGACGTTCCGGGTCGCAGCCGTGCCGACGGCCGTGTAGAGCGCGCTGCCGCAGGTGAGCACCGCGGGCGCGTCGACCGGGCCGCCGCCGGTGGAGTGGCTGCCGAGACCGTCGAACGTGTCCTGTGCGAACCCGTCCCACTGGGTCGCCGGGTCGAACGCGTCGCTCGGGTCCGTGTCGCCCGCCTCGACCGTCGACTTGCGACGGAGGGTGTTGTCGGCGGTGCTGGCCAGCCCCGTGCCCCACTCGGTGCCCGGGTCGACGCCGACCTGGCCGAGCGAGTCGACGACCGCGCCGCCCTTGCTCAGCACGACGGCGTCGTCGCCGTTCCACAGGCCGGAGCCGGTGGTGGCGTCGGCCTGGGCCAGGATCGCGGGGACCGAGCCGGAGTGGGCGAAGACGAACACGTCGCCGGCGGCGACCGAGCCCGTCAGGCTGGTGTTGAAGGTCGCCGTGGTGGCGCCGTTGAAGTAGACCGAGAGCTGGTAGCCGGCCAGGTCGACCGCGGCTCCCGTGCCGTTGTAGAGCTCGACCGCCTTGTTGTTGGACGAGCCCTCCACGTATTCAGAGATGATCAGGTCGGTCGGTGCCGCGAGGGCCCCACTCGATACGCCGACGAGCGCGGCGGTCGTGGTGAGAGTCGCGGCCGCCAACAAAGCGGGCGCGCGCATAGAGCGCAAGACAGCCTCCAGGGGTGGCGGGGGCAGGGAGAAACCAATTAGGGCTGTCTAGCAGCCCCGCATGGCGATCAAGTGTCGGCTCGCTGACTAAACGCCGTGTTCGAGGCGGCGCAGGACGTCGGCCACGTCGGCGCCGTACTCGTACCACTCGCGGTCGGGCTGGAAGCCGAGCTCCGCGTTGACCTTCAGCATCGACTCGTTGGCCTGGGCGTTCCAGGTCTGCACCTCGGCCAGCTTGGGCTCGGCCGAGCGCAGCTCGAACAGCATCCGGGCCTTGATGGCGCGGTCGATGCCGTAGCCGCGGTGGTCCTGGGCGACGATCGTGTCGTACTGGTCCGCGCGTGTGGGGTGCTGTGCCGGCACGACGACCTCTGTCAGCCCCGCGACGTCGCCGGTCTTCTCGTGGATGGCCAGCACGATGTAGGGCTTCATGCCCCGCCGGTGCAGGCAGTCGAGGCTCGCGCGGAGCCGCTGGGGGTCGTAGGAGCTGGGTCGCAGGTCGAGGTCGCCGTCGTCGATGTCGCGCAGCTCGGCCTTGGCCTTGGCGTAGGGCTCGAGCAGGTCGTCGGGCGGCCCGCCCGGGCAGAACTCGAGGCGGTAGCCCGCGCCGATGCCGCGGGCCATCTCGCCGAGCGTGAGCCAGTCGACGGAGTTGAGCCGGAGCACACTGCGGGTCTCGGTGTATTCGCGCACGAAACCGACCGACTCGAAGAACGTGACGGCCGGGGTGCCGCCGACAACCTCGGCGCCGACGACGGAAAAGCCTTCGTGATAGGTCTTGCGGGCGGCCTGGGCGAGCATTTCCCGCGCCAGCCCGGCGCGCCGTGCCTTGGGGTGGATCAGCAGCTCGATCACGCCGATGTCGCCGAGGAGCAGCACGTTGGCGTGCCCGAGGACCTTGGCCGGCCGGCCCGGCTCAGCGGGTTCTTCGGCGAGCCAGGAAATGCGTCGCTCGCCGGGCATCGTCTCCGCGAGATATTCACGGAGGTAACTTTCTTGCCACAGTGGGTCATCCGGGAGGTCCGCCATGAGCACCGCGTTGAGGCTGTCCAGCATCGCGCGTAGCTCTTCGGCGGAGGCGGTTTTCGGATCCCACTCGCGCACCATCACCTGTCTAGCTTGCCGCTAACGGTCCCGGTGCGAAAGGCCTTAGTTCTCCAAAGTGCCGATGTGACTACGCTACGTGCGGCTCCTGGTTCCGTAGTCGTTGGCCGCGTCGTACACGTCGCGGGCGTATCGCTGCACGTCGTTGTAGCTGAGGATGGCTCCCCACCAGTCCTGCACGTTGTTGAGGTTCCGCCCGTTACGACACAGATAGTTAGCTGCTGCCAGGGCTGCGTCGTCGATGTCGTGCGGGTCCTTGATGCCGTCGTTGTCCGCATCGACCCCGCTGGTGTTCCAGGTGCTGGGGATGAACTGCATCGGGCCGACCGCGCGGTCGAACGTCGAGTCGCCGTCGAGCTGGCCGTCGTCGGTGTCCCGGATCTCCTGGCGGTCGCCCTGGCCGTCCAACGGGAGCCCGACGATGTGCGGGAACGACTGGCCGTTGGCGGCCAGCGTGGCGCCGTTGGCCGTGCCGTGCGCCGACTCGACCTTGCCGATCGCGGCCAGCGTGGTCCAGGAGAGCCCGCAGCCCGGCGTGGTCTGGCCGACGACCAGTTCGGCGTAGCCGTACGCCCGCACGGCGGTGGAGCTGATGCCGACCTTCGCGGCGACCTGGGTGGCCCACGCGCTGATGACGTCCGCGGGCTGTGCCACACCGCCCAGCGGCGGGTTGGTCGCGTTCTGCGTCGGGGCTCCGGTCGGGAACGTGGGAAAGCCGGGATTGCTCGGCACCTGGTCGGTCGGCAGCGCCATGCCCGGATCGGTCGAGGCCGGTGCGGCCGTGGACGGCACCGCGTCGGCCGGGCTCGGATGGGCGGCGGGCGGCGCGTTGGCCGGCAGCACCACGGCGCCCGCGACGGCGGTCATGCCGACCAGCACGAAGAGCAGCACGCCGGGCAACACGAGCCGGCCGCCCGGTGAGCGGGACCAGCGGCCGAAGGCGACGGCCCGGGACCGGATCGCGGCACCGGCCGGGAAACCCCGGCTGCCGGGCCGTTCCACGCCGGGCGGCGGGCGCTCGGACGGATCCCACGTCCGGTCGAGATCGATGTCTACTTTGGTCGGTGATGGCGGGGGAGCGGGCGGCGGCTCACCACCGCGCGCGCGTTGCTCCGGCACTGAAGCGCGCAGCTTCGCCGGACCCGTCGGTGTCTCCTCCCCGGCACCCACGTGCACGAGACTACCCAGCCGGGTCCGTCCTGCGGTACGCCGGAGGTCGTACCCTGTCTGGCATGCCCCGGTATGAGTTTCGTTGCCGCGCGTGCGGCAGCACCTTCGAGGTCAACCGTCCGATGGCCGAGGCCGGCGCGCCCGCGCAGTGCCCGGACGGCCACGCCGACACCGTCAAGCTGCTCTCCACGGTCGCCGTCGGAGGCCGTGCCGGTGCGTCGCCCGCACCGGCGGCCGGCGGTGGCGGCGGTGGCTGTTGCGGTGGCGCCTGCGGCTGTTGACCCCCGCCCGCGACCCCTGGTAGATCATCCGTTGGTCTGATCAACACTGGCCGACGGTGCCGCAACCACCCACCGGACACCTCGTTACTCAGCCGTGACACCGCGGCCGGTCACCCGCGGTTAACCCCGGCGTGGCACGTTGCTCCAGGTGGGAGCGGGTTTTCGACCTTGGGCCCCGCCGGGCCAGCCGAACCTACGATGCGCCGGCGGACCGGAGTGCGGCAGCATGGACCCCGACTTCCAGGGGGGCGGAGGTTTCTGGCGTGCCGGGACGAGTTCACCTTCCCAGTGGGTTGGTGACTTTCTTGTTCACCGACATCGAGGGCTCGACACGACTGGCCCAGATGCTCGGTGCGGGTTACCGGCCGGTGCTCACCGAGCATCGGCGACTTCTGCGCGCCACCCTCGCCGCCAACCACGGTGTGGAGCTGTTCACCGAGGGCGACTCGTTCTTCGTCGCGTTCGACGACGCCGCCGCCGCGCTGGACGCCTGCGTCACCGCACAGCGCGCGCTGGCCAACCATGACTGGCCGACGCCCGAGGCCACCCCGAAGGTCCGGATGGGCCTGCACACGGGCCACGCGGTCCCGCTGGCCGGTGAGTACGCGAGCCCCGAGGTGCACCGGGCGGCCCGGATCGCCGCCGCCGCGCACGGCGGCCAGGTGCTGCTCTCCGCCGCGACCGCGCACCACGCTGCGCCGCTGCCCGCCGACGCCTCGCTGATCGACCTGGGCCTGCACCGGCTGCGCGGCTTCGACGACCGCGAACGCCTCTTCCAACTCGTCGCACCGGGCCTGGCCCGCAACTTCCCGCGTCCGCGCACGGTCGACGAGGCCGTGCACAACCTGCCGACCCAGGTCACCTCGTTCGTCGGCCGGCAGACCGAGCGCGCCGAGCTGACCACCCTGCTGCGCGACAACCGGCTCGTCACCGTCGTCGGCGCGGGCGGCGCCGGCAAGACCCGGGTCGCCGTCGAGGTCGCCGGCCCCCTCGTCGACTCCTACCCGGACGGTGTCTGGTTCGTCGACATCGCCACCGTGACCGACCCGGGCCTGGTCGCGTTCGCGATCGCCGCCGTCTTCGGCCTGCGCCCGGAGCCCGGTCGCCCGATGATCGACACGTTGGTCGACTACGCCGCCGGCCGGCGCATGCTGCTCATGCTCGACACCTGCGACGCCCAGCCCGGCGCCTCGGCCGAGGCCATCTCCCGGTTGCTGACCGGTGGCAGCGCGCTGCGGGTGCTGGCCACGAGCCGGGAGCCGTTCGGATTGCCGGGCGAGGTCGTGTGGCGGATCCCGCCGCTGTCGACCGAGCCGGCACCCGGTGGCGGGCCCAGCGACGCCATGGCGCTGCTGCTCGACCGCACGGCCGCGGCGCGCGGTGGCCGGCGGGGCGGCCTCGCCGAGTCGAGCGAACTGCACCGCGTGGTGGCCCGGCTCGACGGTCTGCCGCTGGCGATCGAGCTGGCCGCGGCGCGGCTGCGGGTGCTCTCCGCGAGCCAGCTCGCCGAGCGCCTCGACGACGTGCTCGGCACGCTCGACGCCGGCCGGGAGGACGCCGACGAAGGCCTGGCCGCGTACGCCGGCGCGGAGTACGCCGCGGTCGCGGGCAACCAGGAAGACACCATCGACCTCAACGCGGCGGCCCTCGGCGAGGCGCGCAGCGCGAAGACGCGGGCCGCCCTGCGCTCGGCGACCCAGCGGCACGCGACCATGCAGGCGACCGTCACGTGGTCCTACCGCACGCTCGGTCCCCGGGCCGCCCGGCTGCTGCGCTGGCTGTCGGTCTTCGCGAGCCCCGTCGACCTGACCACCGTCGAGTGGCTGCTCGACGACGACCCGCTCGACCCCCTGGCCGTCCTCGTCGACAAGTCGATGATCCAGGTCGAGCCGCACGGCACGGCGAGCACCTACCGCATGCTCGACCCGATCCGGGCGTACGCGGCCCGCCGCCTGGTCGACGCCGGTGAGGCGCAGGGCGCCCGCGACCGGCACGTCGCGTGGTGCGTCCACGCGCTGGAGCGGGTCTCCCACGGCGCCGACGGCCGGCCGGTCACGCTCTCGCTCGCGGCCCTCGACCCGCTCGCCGACGAGGTGCGCGCCGCGCTGCGCTGGACCGCGACCGGCGGCTCGGCGCGGATGGGCCTGCGCCTGGCCGGGGGACTCGACCAGTGGTGGCGCGAGCGCGGCCTGGCCCGGGAGGGCCGGCTCTGGCTGTTCCGGCTCTACGGGCGGATCGCCGAGACCGGCGAGCCGATCCCGGACGCGGAGCTGGCGGCGGCGTACCACATGCACTCGCAGCACGCGGCCGCCGACGGCGAGTTCGCCGAGGAGCTGCGGTTCGCACAGCGGGCCGAGGCGGCGGCGCAGCAGGCGGGCGACGCCGGCCTGCTGGCGCGGGTGATCGCCGGCCGGGCCGGCCCGCTGATCGACATGGGCCGGCTGGGCGAGGCCGAGCGGGCCAGCCGCGACGTGATGGAGTGGGCGACCGGCAACGGCGTGGCCAGCGAGGCGCTCGTCGCCGTGCTGAGCCTGGCCGAGCTGCTCTGGCAGCGCGGCGCCCTCGACGAGGCGGCCGAGCTGCTGGGCGCCGCCCGCCCGCTGGAGGCCGCCCGTCCCGCCGAACGTGGCCGGCGCACCGTCGACATGCTGCTCGGCATGGTGGCGCTGGCCCGCGGCGACCTCGTCGCGGCGCACGACCACCTGGTGGTCGCGCTGCGGTCCCGGATGGCCTACGGGTTCCGGAGCCGGGCCTGCGACAGCCTCAACGCGATGGCGGTCCGGTGCGCGCACGGCGGCGACCCGAAGACCGCGGCCCGGCTGTTCGGCGCCGCGCAGGCGACCCGCACGACGCAGCGCGGCGCGGGCGGGCTGTTCGCCACCTACTGGTCGCAGGAGCAGGACGCGACGCGGGCGGTGCTGGGCGACCACGCCTTCGACGCCGCGTACGCCGCGGGAGCGGAACTGACGCTCGAACAGGCGGCCGGCATGGCGCTCGCGGTCGAGCACCCCGACCTGGCCGCCGGCTCGAGCCGGTTCGCGGCCGAGCCGGAGACCGCCCGGCACCAAGCCGACCCGACCGGCGACGACGATGAGACGACTGTCTCTTTCCGCGATCCGCGCACCGAGGCGCAGCCGCCGCACCCGCGCCGTTCGCGCACCTACCGCGGTGCCCTGATCGGCGACGCCGAGACCGACACCCCTTAGGGGCAAACCGCCGCGCGGGTCTTGGGTACGGTGTGGGCGTGCTGGAGCCGGTGTGATCCACTTTCCCCGAGTGCGCCAGAGTCCCCTGCGGGCACTCGGTGTGCGCCTGCTCGCCGCCGTCGGGCTGGTCGTGCTGATCGTGGTGATCGTCTACATCGACCGGCGCGGCTACCGCGACGTCACCGACACGCCGCTCTCGTTGCTCGACTGCGCGTACTACGCGGTCGTGACCCTGTCGACCACCGGCTACGGCGACATCACGCCGGTCAGTGAGTCCGCCCGGGTCGTCAACGTCTTCGTGATCACGCCGGCGCGCGTGCTCTTCCTGATCATCCTGGTCGGCACGACCCTCGAGGTGCTGACCGAGCAGTACCGCACCAATCTGCGGCTGACTCGGTGGAGGAAAAAAGTGAAGGACCACGTGATCGTGTGCGGGTACGGCACGAAGGGCCGCAGCGCGGTCAACGTGCTGCTGGAGGACGGCCTCGACAAACGCAAGATCGTGGTGGTCGAGCGGGATCAGACGGCGCTGCGGTCAGCGGTCGCCAACGGCCTGGTCGGCATCGAGGGCTCCGCGACCCGGTCCGCGACGCTGCTCAACGCGCACGTCAAGGACGCCAAGGCGGTCATCATCGCGACGCACAGCGACGACGCGGCCGTCCTCGTGACGCTGACCGTGCGACAGTTGACCGCCGGCAAGGTCCGCATCATCGCGGCCGCCCGGGAGGCGGAGAACGCCCCGCTGCTGCGGCAGAGCGGGGCGCACCACGTGATCGTGTCGGCGTCCACCGCCGGCCGGCTGCTCGGGCTCTCGACCTCGGCGCCACCCCTGATCGAGGTCGTCGAGGACCTGCTGACGCCCGGGCAGGGGATGGCGCTCGCGATGCGCTCGGCCGAACGCAAGGAGGTCGGCTTCGCGCCGCGCGACCTCGATCCGCTGGTGATCGCGCTGGTCCGCCGGGGCAAGGTGGTCTCGCTGGCGGACCCGGCCGGCCTCACGGTCGAGACCGGCGATCTGCTGGTCTACGTTCGTGACGACCGGCCGGCCGTGCCGACAGCCAGTTAGAGGATCGTCCAGGTGTCGCCGGAGGTGAGCAGGCCGGCGAGTTGCTCGTCGGGCGAGCCCGTGGCCTTGGCCTGTGCGGTCTCCGTCTGCTCCCGGACCCGCTCGTCGTAGGACGACCGGTCGACCTTGCGGAGCACACCGATCGGCGTGTTGCGCAGGTCGAGACCCGGGAGTCGGGACAGCGCGAACGCGTACGCCGGCTCGGCGACGGTCGCGTCGTGCACGACGATGTCGGCCGGGTCGACCGAGGCCGTCTCGCGCACCTCGAGGCCGAAGCCGCCCGGCGGGTGCACGACGCAGCGCTGCCCGTCGGCGCCGAACGTGATCGGCTGGCCGTGCTCGAGGCGGATCAGGTATTCATCCCGGGTGGCCGGGTCCTTCAGCGTCTCGAAAGCGCCGTCGTTGAAGATGTTGCAGTTCTGGTAGATCTCGACGAACGCGGAGCCCTGGTGCTCGGCCGCCGCCCGCAGCACCGACTGCAGGTGCTTGCGGTCGGAGTCGATCGTCCGGGCGACGAACGTGGCCTCGGCGCCGAGCGCCAGCGACAGCGGGTTGAACGGTGAGTCCGCCGAGCCGACCGGCGTCGACTTGGTGATCTTGCCGAGCTCGGACGTCGGGGAGTACTGCCCCTTGGTCAGGCCGTAGATCCGGTTGTTGAACAGCAGGATCTTCAGGTTGACGTTGCGGCGCAGCGCGTGGATCAGGTGGTTGCCGCCGATCGAGAGCGCGTCGCCGTCACCGGTGACCACCCAGACCGACAGGTCCGGCCGGCTCACCGACAGGCCGGTGGCGATCGCCGGCGCGCGGCCGTGGATCGAGTGCATCCCGTAGGTGTTCATGTAGTACGGGAAGCGGGACGAGCAGCCGATGCCGGAGACGAACACCGTGCGCTCGCGCGGGATCTGCAGCTCCGGCATGAACGACTGCACGGCGGCGAGGATCGCGTAGTCACCGCAGCCGGGGCACCAGCGAACCTCCTGGTCGGACTTGAAGTCCTTCTGGGTCAGCTTCAGGGCGACGGGCTCAGCCATTCTTCACGACTTCCTCGAGCATGGACTCCAGCTTGGCGGCCGTGAACGGCAGGCCGCTGACCTGGTTGTAGGGGATGGCGTCGACGAGGTAGCGCGCCCGGATCACGTGGGCGAGCTGGCCCAGGTTCATCTCCGGGACGACCACGCGGTCGTACGCCTTCAACACGTCACCGAGGTTGGCGGGCATCGGCGACAGGTGCCGCAGGTGCGCCTGTGCGATCGGCAGGCCGCGCTGGCGCAGTGCCCGGCAGGCGGCGCCGATCGGGCCGTAGGTGGAGCCCCAGCCCAGCACCAGCGTGCGCGCGTCACCGTCCGGGTCCTCGACCTCGACGTCCGGCACCGGGATCGCCTCGATCCGGGCGGCCCGGGTGCGCACCATGAAGTCGTGGTTCGCCGGGTCGTACGAGATGTCGCCGGTCTTGTCGGCCTTCTCCAGACCGCCGATCCGGTGCTCGAGGCCCGGCGTGCCGGGGATCGCCCACGGCCGCGCCATCGTGACCGGGTCGCGCAGGTACGGCAGGAACGTCTTGCCGTCGTCGCCGTTAGGCTCCGTCGCGAACTCGACCCGCAGGTCGGGCAGCGAGTCGACCTCGGGCAGCAGCCACGGCTCGGACCCGTTGGCGACGTAGTTGTCGGACAGCAGGATCACCGGCGTGCGGTAGGTCAGCGCGATCCGGGCGGCCTCGAGCGCGGCGAAGAAGCAGTCGGACGGCGACCGCGGCGCGACGACCGCGACCGGCGCCTCGCCGTGCCGGCCGAACAGCGCCATGTTGAGGTCGGCCTGCTCGGTCTTGGTGGGCATGCCCGTCGACGGCCCGGCCCGCTGCACGTCGATCACCACGAGCGGCAGCTCGAGCGCGACGGCCAGCGAGATCGTCTCGCCCTTGAGCGCGACGCCGGGGCCGGACGTGGTGGTGATGCCGAGGCTGCCGCCGTACGACGCGCCGAGCGCGGCACCGATCGCGGCGATCTCGTCCTCCGCCTGCATCGTGGTCACGCCGAACCGCTTGTGCTTGCTCAGCTCGTGCAGGATGTCGGACGCCGGGGTGATCGGGTAGGCGCCGAGGAAGACCGGCAGGCCCGAGCGCACGCCGGCAGCGACGAGGCCCAACGACAGCGCCTGGTTGCCGGTGATGTTCCGGTAGGTGCCGGGGCTCATCCGGGCGGGCTTGACCTCGTAGCGGACGCCGAAGTCCTCGGTCGTCTCGCCGAAGTTCCAGCCGGCCTTGAACGCCGCGATGTTGGCCGCGACCAGCTCGGGGCGGGCGGCGAACTTGCGCTCCAGGAACCGGATCGTCGACTCGTAGGGCCGCGAGTACATCCAGGAGAGCAGGCCGAGAGCGAACATGTTCTTCGCGCGCTCGGCGTCTTTCTTCGACACGTCGTGGTCGGCCAGGGCACCGATGGTCATCGCGGTCAGCGCGACCGGGTGCAGCGCGTAGCCGTCGAGCGAGCCGTCCTCGAGCGGGTTCGCGGCGTAACCGACCTTGGTCAGGTTGCGCTTGGTGAACTCGTCGGTGTTGACGATGATGTCGGCGCCGCGGGGCAGGTCACCCAGGTTGGCCTTGAGCGCGGCCGGGTTCATCGCGACCAGCACGTTGGGCGCGTCACCGGGGGTGAGGATGTCGTAGTCCGCGAAGTGCACCTGGAAGCTCGAGACACCGGGCAGGGTGCCGGCGGGCGCCCGGATCTCGGCGGGGAAGTTCGGGAGGGTGGAGATGTCGTTGCCGAGCTGGGCGGTCTCCGAAGTGAACCGGTCGCCGGTGAGCTGCATGCCGTCGCCGGAGTCGCCAGCGAAGCGGATGACCACGCGATCCAGTTGACGGACCTGTTTGGTCACGAGAAGCTGACCTCCTTGCCGGACGGCGGCGGCGGGGTCGCGCGTCGTTGGGCCGTCCCGCTCCATGTTGTGTCTTTGGAAAGCGTACGTCCCGAGAACAGCCTTTCCACGTATCGGGTCCCGCCCGGTGAGACGACCTTCTCACGTCGGGGTCAGGGTTACCTTACTTGTGAGCGAAAGCACTGCTTGTCGCCCTAGTCAGGGGCCGGCCCGTCGAGGATCGCGGTGTTGTCGTCTTCTATACGGCGACGCAGTGACGTGGTGGCCAGCGTGAGTGCCAGCACGACCAGCAGAACCGAGACGATGACCAGCGCGAGTGCGGTCTTCTGCACGGTCGTGAGGCCACCGGAGGTCTCGGCGACCGGTGCGAAAGCGCCGATCACGCCCTGCGATGCGGTGGTGACGGCGTTCGGTGGGCTCGCCGCCGGCGTGGCGGTGGCCGCGGCGGCGGTGATCCGGAAGCTCATCTGCATCTGCTTGGTGCGGCCGCTCGAGGTGAGCATGCCGGAGACGGCACCGGACAACGGCGCGAGCCGCTGTGCCTCGATCGTGGCGAGCAGTGACAACGTGGCGGTGCGCGTCTCGCCGGCCGTCACGACGCCCAGGTCACAGCGCGTGCGATCGCCGCTGGTGGTGCACCCGGCCGGGTGGGTGCCGACCGTCACGCCGTCGGGCAGCACCACCTCGACCGCGCCCGTGGACGCGGTGTCGCCGGTGTTGGTCAGCCGGACCGCGAGGTTCGCCGGCTCGCCGGTCGAGGCGAAGGCGACCTCGGAGGCGGCCAACTGGATCCCGGCGACGGGCGGGCCGGGCGGGAAGAGCACCGCGAAACCCTGGTTGTCGCCGACCGTGCCGAGGTCGGACCGGCCGGGCGCGCTGGCCGTGACGTCGACGGAGCCGAACAACGGCATCCGCCGCCAGGCGTCGCCCGCCACCCGGACCTTGATCGAGGCGGAGAAGCGCTTGCCGGGGCCGGCGGTCCAGGAGCCGCAGGTGTACGTGCGACCGGCGGCGCGCTCGCAGCCGGGTGTGCCGGCGTCGGTCACCCCGGCCGGCAGCGTGTAGCGCATGGTCAGCCGCTCGACGATCGTGCCGGTGTTGGCCACGACCACCCGCAGGTCGGACCGACTGCTGCGGTGCGACCAGTAGGACGAGCCGAGGGTGATGTCGTCGGTCCAGACCAGTGCCGCCAGCCGCGGGCGCTCGCCGGGCAGCACCGGTCCCGGCTGTTCGGGAAGGGTGCGGGTCGGCCCCGGCCCGCCGGTCGGTCGCTGGCTGGGCCGGGCGGTCTCGGTCGGCTCGGCGGTCGGCTGCTCCGTCGGGTCGGCGGTCGGTGTCGCCTCGGTCGGCGTCGGGCTGGGCGGGTCGCTCGGTGCCGGGTTGGTCGGCGGGGAGTCGGGCTCGGTCGTCCCGGGATCGGGCTCGCCGGGGTCGCCACCGGGGTCGTCGCCCGGGTCGAGCGCGGCGGGCACGGTGTGCGGTGCGGCCGCGCCGGACGACGGAACGGTAACGATCAAGGTCGTCATGCCGGCCGCGATCAGGCCGGCGACGAGCGCGCGGAGGATCGCGGGCATGCGGGGTCCACTCGGCATGGCTCCTCCCCCGTCCGTTGCCGTTGGGTGATTCATTATTCGGTGTTGCTTGCCGTTGGACACCCGTTCCGTCGGAAACAAAACCGTAACTACTGGTCCCGGCCGTCCTGGCGGACTCATCGGCGGGTGCGAATCGGCCGAACGGCGGTAGAGTGCCGTGCCATGACGGGTTACCTCGGGTCGTACGCGACGCTGGGGCTCCTGCTGGTGGCGAGCGTGCTGATCTTCGTCGGTGCCTTCACCGCGAACCGGCTGCTCAGCCCGGCCGATCCCGCCGAGCCGGCCGGAAAGCGCGCGACGTACGAGAGCGGCATCGACCCCGTCGGCGGTGACTGGGCGCAGATGCAGATCCGCTATTACGTCTACGCGTACCTTTATGTGCTTTTCGCGGTCGAGGCCGTTTTCCTCTTTCCGTGGGCCGTCGTCTTCGACCGCCCCGGCTTCGGCGCGACGACGGTGGTGGAAATGGCCATCTTCGTCGCGGTTCTCGCTTTGGGCATCCTCTACGCCTGGCGCAAGAAGATCCTCAACTGGACCTAGGCGAGCCCGCGGCGGGAGACCGCCGGCTGTCGGTCGCCGCGAATGGTGGCGACCGTGTCGAGCGCCCGCCGCGTCTCCTTGACGTGGTGGGCGCGGAACAGGCGGGCGCCGAGCCAGGCCGATACCGCGGTCGCCGCGAGTGTGCCCTCCAGCCGCTGATCGACCGGCACGTCGAGGGTCTCGCCGATGAAGTCCTTGTTGGAGAGTGCGACCAGCACGGGCCAGCCGGTGGCCACGAGCTCGCCGAGGCGGCGGGTCAGCTCCAGCGAGTGCCGGGTGTTCTTGCCGAAGTCGTGCGCGGGGTCGACGACGATGCCGTCCGGGCGCACGCCCAGCGCCTCGGCCCGGCGCGCCAGCGCCGTGACCGTGTCCACCGCGTCGGCGACCACGTCCCGGAAGGCCGCCCGGTGCGGGCGGGTGCGCGGCCGCAGCCCGCCGGCGTGCGTGCAGACCAGCCCCGCCCCGGTCGCGGCGGCCACCTCGGCCAGGTGCGGGTCGGCGCCGGCCCAGGTGTCGTTGATCAGGTCCGCGCCGGCGGCGACCGCCTCGGCGGCGACCTCGGCGCGCCAGGTGTCGATCGAGATGACGGTGTCCGGGAAGGCGGCGCGGACGGCGGCGACCGTGGCGACCGTGCGGGTGATCTCCTCGGCAGGGTCGACGTGGTCGCCGGGGCCGGCCTTCACCCCACCGATGTCGATGATGTCCGCGCCGTCCTGGATCGCCGCCTCGACGGCCCGCAGCGCCGCGTCCGCGGCGAAGGTGGCACCCCGGTCGAAGAACGAGTCGGGTGTGCGGTTCACGATCGCCATCACCACGAGGTCCGTCGGGCCGAACGTACGCGGACCCAGCCGCAACTCGCCCGACATCTGGCTCCTCCTGTCACCGTGGTCCTCCGGCCGCCGTAGGACGTCCGGCTTGATCCTTGCCCGCGAAGGTGGACCACGGGGTGGCGGGGTCGACCCTCCCGACCGGACATGCCACGATCGGGCGTATGGGTCAGCTACTCCTTATTGTGGTCGTCGCGGTCACGGTCGCGGCGGTCGTGTTCGGCGTGACCGTTCTGGTCAGCGGCCGCGACCCGGGCCTGTCGCCCGCCGAACCCGACGGGCGGGCCTTACCGCTGCCCACGACCCGGCCACTGCGGGAGTCCGACCTCGGCGACGTGCGCTTCGACCTGACTACGCGGGGTTACCGGATGGCCCAGGTCGACCAGGCGCTGCGCCGGGCGGCGTACGACATCGGCTACAAGGACGAGCTGATCGGGGTGCTGGAGGCCGAGGTCAACGCGCTGCGCGAGGGCCGGACCCTCGACGCGGACGCGCTGCGCCGGGCCCGCGAGGCCGCCCAGGCGCCGCCGCCCGCCGCGCCCGTGGCCGAGCAGCCGGCCAAGCCGGGCTGGACCGAGTTCACCCAGCCGGCTGAAACCGAGCCGGACGACGAGTCGGCCGCGGCCGGGCCGGCGGACGACGAGGCGGCGCGCACCGAGCCCGTGGCCGCGGAGCCGGTGGCCGAGCCGGCGGCGACTGCGGAGCCGGCGGACGTTCCGGACGAGTTGCCCCAGGACGAGCCCCGGTCGGTGGGGGAGACGGCCGTGGTCGAGCCCGCCGCGGCCGGCGCTCCGGCGGACGCGCCGGTGGTGGAGCCGGCCGCCCCGACCGAGCCCGCCCCGGCCGAGCCGCCCGCGGACGAGTCGTCGGCCGGTGCCGTGGCGGCGAAGCCGCGCACCCCGGCCCGCCGCGCCGCGAGCAAGACGTCCCGGCCGACCAAGCGCGCCGCGGCCGCCGAAGACGCCGAGTCGACCGACCAGACCGACGCCGCTTTGCCCGAAGGCGCGCCCAGCACGAAATCGCCCATCGGGTCGGAAACCTCGGCGACCGCGAAACCGGCGGAAGACGCCGAATCGGCGCGCCGATGAGGGAGCGGGACCTGCGCGAGGCCGCGCAGCCCGGCGCCGGTGAGGTCACCGCGACGGTCATCGTCAACGCGCCGGCCAAGCAGGTCTACGAGGCGTTCACCGCCTGGCGCCGGCAGGGCGAGTGGATCCCGTTCACCACCGTGCGGGTGGTCGAGGGGGACGGCGGCGAGGGCAGCGTGATCGAGGCGGTCACCGCGATCGGCCCGGCGCTGCTGCGCGACGAGATGCGGGTCGCTCGGCTGGACCCGCCGTACGAGGTGCGGGTGATCCACCAGGGTCGGCTCCTGCGGGGCCCGGGCGTGCTGCGCTGCACCCCGATGGGCCAGGACCGCACGCAGGTCGTCTGGCACGAGTGGTTCCACCTGCCCGGCGGTGCCGCGGGCCGGGTCGCCTGGCCGGTGCTCTGGCCAGGCTCGAAGCTCAGCCTGACCCAGGCGCTCAAGCGCTTCGCCCGCCTGGTCGAGGCGGGCCGGCTGCCCTGAGTCCTGTCGTACCCCACTCATAGGCTCGTGGCTGTGAGTGACCTTGTGATCGGCGCCGACGGCAAGGCGCGCTGCCGGTGGGGCAGCAGCACCGACTACCTCACCTACCACGACACGGAGTGGGGCAAGCCGCTGCACGGCGACGACCACCTCTACGAGCGGATGACGCTGGAGGCGTTCCAGTCGGGCCTGTCCTGGCTGACCATCCTGCGCAAGAGGGAAAACTTCCGTGCCGCGTTCGACCACTTCAAGATCAAAAAAGTCGCGGCGTACGACGACGGCGACGTCGCCCGCCTGATGGCCGACGTCGGCATCGTGCGTAACAGGCAGAAGGTCGACGCCGCGATCGCCAACGCCCGCGCGGCGCTCGAGGTCGACGGCGGGCTGAGCAAGCTGCTCTGGTCCTTCGCACCGCCGCCGCGGCCGCACCGCCCGCGCTCGTTCGCCGAGGTCCCGGCCATCACCCCGGAGTCGACCGCGCTGGCCAAGAACCTCAAGAAGCGGGGCTTCCGGTTCGTGGGTCCGACCACGGCCTACGCGCTGATGCAGGCGACCGGCATGGTCGACGACCACCTGGCCGGTTGCCACGTGCCACCGCACTGACCTGCCGACGGCCTGTGATGGGATGGTTGGCATGGCACAGTGGGCGGTCGTCATCCCGGAGGCTCGGCTGGCAGCGGAGCGCCTCTTCCACCACGAGACGCTGGAGCTGTCCGACGGCGGCGACCTGCCGGGTCCGGCCGAGGGCGACCGGGTCCTGGTGGTGGCCGAGGAGCCGGCGCCGCGCGTCGTGGCGTTGGGCCGGGTCACCGGCGCGGCCGGCCGGGCCGACGACGACCCGGACAACGCCGACGTCGCCGCCCGCGGCCCGGTGGTGGTCACCTACACGCGCCGCTTCTTCGACGAGCCGACGGTTGCCGAGGAACTGACCCTGGCGGGCCCGATCACGGCGGTCGACGAGCGCACCTACGAGACGCTCTCGGCCCGCCTCACCCCGGCCGTCGACAACCGCACGTGGCTGGTCAGCCTCGACCTACCCATCGAGGCACCGACCTCGGCCGAGGCGGTCCGGCTCTTCTGGAGCTACGTGATGGAGCTGGGCCCGCGCGAGCTGCCGACCTACGTCGCACCGTCCGACGACGAGCTGGCCATGCAGGCCTTCGTGCTCGGCGAGGAAGCCAACCAGGACCCGGAGGAAGACGACGACTGATCTCGCCTTCGGTGCTTCGGCGCGCCGGAACCCAGGCCTGACCCGCGCATTTGCTCTGCATCCATATGCGCATCACCCCGCCTGACCAGCGATGCGTATATGGATGCAGAGCAAATGACAGCGGCGAGGGCCCCGGCCGTCCGGATTCGCGACTGTCTTCGGGGCGACGCTAGCGGCCCTCGAAGGTCGGCCTCTGCTTGTTGACGAACGCCGTCGTGGCGTTGCGGTGGTCGGCCGTCGCGCCGCTGATCGCCTGGGCCTGTGCCTCCGCGGCGAGCGCGTCGTTGAGCGTGCCGGCGTCGCCGATGGAGAGCTGGCGTTTGATCGCGCCGTAGGCCACCGTCGGGCCCGCCGCCAGGCGGGCGGCCAGCTCCTGCGCGGTCGGCAGGACGTCGGCGTCGGCCTCGACCAGGCGGGTCAGCAGGCCCAACGAGCGGGCCTCGTCGGCCTTGACCTGCTCCGCCAGCATCAGCAGCTCGATCGCCTTCGCATGGCCGACCAGGCGGGGCAGCGACCAGGACAGGCCCGTGTCCGCGGCCAGGCCGACGTTGGCGAACGCCATCAGGAACGACGTGCTCGGGCCGCCCACGCGGAAGTCGGCCAGCAGCGCGAGGCCCGCGCCGGCGCCGGCGGCCATGCCGCCCACCGCGGCGACCACGGGCTTGGCCAGGCCGGCCAGCCGCGACGCGATCGGGTTGTAGTGCCGCCGGACCGTGTCCAGCGGGTCCGTGTTGCCGGACTCCAGCACGCCGACGTGCTCGCGCAGGTCCTGCCCCGCGCAAAACGCCCGGCCCGCGCCGGCGAGCACCACCGCGCGGCAGGACCGGTCGGTCTCCAGGGCCGCGAGCGCGTCCCGCAGCGCCTCCTTGAGCGGCACGTCGAGCGCGTTCATCGCCTCGGGCCGGTTGAGCGTCAGCGTCACCACGGCGTCGGTGCGGTCGACGAGCAGCACGTCACTCACTGTCAGGAACCTTTCGATCGGGCGGCCCGCAGGCCCGCTTCGAGACAGCTTTCCACGTATCGGTCGGCGGCCGGGCGCAGCCGGGTGGCGTGGCGGTCGAAGAACGCCGCCGCGTTGGTGCCCGCCCAGCGCTCGGGCAGGAGAGCCGGCGGCAGTTGCGGGTCGCGGAACAGGAACGTCCGCCACGCGTGTACGAGCCGGAACCGCGCCGCGTACGCGTGTTCGTCCTCGCTACGCGGCGTGATCTGGGTGAGCAGGGGGCGCTGTTCGGCGACGAACGCCTCGTACGCGCCGCCGATCTCCTCGAGGTCCCAGGCGCGGCGGACGACCGCCATCGCCCCGGACGTGCCCGCCGCATGGGTCGCGGTGAACCGTTCGTAGCCGATGCCGGCCTCGACCAGCAGCGCGTCGACGTCCGGCCCGGGCCGGGTGGCGACCCAGGTGCGCTCGTCGAGCATCCCGTAGCCGAGATAGCTGAGGTTGGCACCGGCTCGGGCCTGGGCTGCCCGACCTGGCCGCGGTGCACCGACGCCTCGTAC
>NZ_JBFAIU010000053.1:0-31782 GCF_040654855.1 Asanoa sp. NPDC050611 | reverse complement strand
GTCGCGGCGGCCGCCGAGCGCCCGCGCAGCGTCGGCCCGCTGACCCTGGACCCGGGCCGGCGCAGCGTGACGGTGCTCGACGAGTTCTGCACCAGCGCGCTGGAGCCGTTGGCCAGCACCAGGGCCATCCGGCTGGCCGGCGTCAGGAACATCGCCTCGAGCGTCCCGCTTACCCGCTCCCAGGAGAAGTGCCAGGCGGACTGCACGAGCGAGAAGAAGAAGGTGTACGCGAGCGCGCCCGCCGCCAGGAACGCCAGCAGGCGACCGGGTTCCGCGACCAGCGGCCACCGCTGCGCCGCACCGGGCGCCGAGGTGACCGGCAGCACCGTGTAGTACGTGGTCGCCAGCGTCAGCACCGGCCAGAGCAGCATGGAGAAGACGACGAGCTTGCTGCCGAAGATCCGGCGGTGCTGCTTGAGACCCTCGGCGGCGAAGACCCGCAGCGCCGCCCTCATCGCGCGGCCACGGGAGCGCGCGACGACATCGCCAGGATCGCGTCCTCCAGCGTCGGCGGGTTGACCTCCAGCCGCACGATCGCGCCGCCGGCCCGGACCACCGCCGTGGCCAGCTCGCCGGCCAGGTCGTCGGGGCTGCGCAGGACGTACGTCGGCCGGCCGTCCGCGTCGATCCCGCTTTCGACCTCGGCACCGAGCGCGCTGACGGCGACGGAGACCGCGGGCGCCGCCTCCGCCAGGGTCAGCTCCACCGTGTGGGGCAGGCGCGTGCCGGCGGTCAGCGCCGTCGGGCTGCCCTCGGCGACCAGGCGGCCGCGGTCGATCACGTACACGTGCCCGCAAAGCTCCTCGACCTCGGCCAGGTAGTGCGAGGTGAGCAGGACGCCGACGCCGTCGCGGGCCAGGCGCGCCACGACGGCGCGCAGGTCCCGGGCGATCGGTGCGTCCAGGCCGAGGGTGGGCTCGTCGAGCAGGAGGTACGCGGGCTGGTTGATCAGGCCGCGCGCGATGCTGAGCCGCTGGCGCATGCCGCGCGAGTAGCGCTCCACGAGCGTGTCGGCGGCGTCCCGCAACCCGACCAGCTCCAGCAGCTCGTCGATCCGCGACCGCAGCACCGCGCGCGGCACGTCGTAGAGCTGGCCGAAGTACCAGAGGTTCTCCCGGCCGGTCAGCCGCGCGTACACCATGCGCTCTCCCCCGGCGATCAGGTTGATCCGCCGCCGGACCGCGCGGGCGTTGGCGACCACGTCGAGGCCGTCCACGGTGACCGATCCACCGGACGGCCGGAGCAGAGTCGCGAGAATCTTGATGGTGGTGGTCTTGCCGGCGCCGTTGAGCCCGAGCAGGCCGGTCACCGCGCCCGGCGGGATCGACAGCGACAGGCCGTCGACCGCGCGGGTCGAGATGCCGGACCGCCGGAACAGCGTCCGCTTCGCCGGATAGGTCTTGCGCAGCTCGCGCGTGACGATCACGCTGATCCTCCACGTTGGATGGCGACGCGTTCCGCGGGCCCGAGCAGCCGGAGCCCGACGATCAGGTAGGCCAGGCCCAGGGCCAGGCAGAGCAGGAGGTCCGGCGCGGCGGCCGAGAGCGGCGGGTGGTCGAGCGTCGCCGCCCGCAGCGCCCGCAGCGCCGACGTGACCGGCAGCGCCTCGCCGAGCCAGCGCAGCGGGTCGGGCAGGTATGCCGGCGGGAACGTGAACCCGCAGACGAGGCCCATGCCCACGAACAACGTGTTCTGGGTGATGTGCGCTTCGCCCGCGGTGATCATGATGGCGCTCAGCGGCACGGAGATGCCGAAGACCGCGACGCTGGCGGCCACGAACGCGGCGAACAGGGTGACCGGGTCCGGCGCCGGAAGGCGTACGCCGATCATGATCGCGAAAGCCAGCATCACGACGACCTCGACCACCGTGGTGGTCAGGGCTTGGAGACCGACCCCGACGAGGTACGGCAGGCGCCGGGCGGGCGCGAGCACCTGGCTCTCCAGGGTGCCTTCGCGCTGCTCCGTGATCTGCGCCTTGGCGACCCAGAGCACCATGCGGACCGTGAACATCGAGGCGGCGGCGCCCACCGTCACGTAGCCGAGGTAGTCCGCCGTGCCGGCGGCGGTCGCGAAGCCGCCGCCGGCCCGGCCGCCCCCGATGGCGTGGTAGGCCAGGTAGGCCAGGCCCACCGTGAGGATGCCCGTGGCCAGCGTGCCCACGAAGTACGTCCACTGGTAGGCCCGCATGGTGACCAGCCAGTTGCGCCGGAGCGTCGGTACGGCGGTGGCCACGGTTCCTCCGTTAGTTTTATTTTGGAACTAACTCGGTTTCACGTGGGAACTTAGTGGCTGGGGCGCAGGATGTACAGGGCCGAGGCTTAGGAGGATGCCGTGACCCCTCGGGTACGCGAGGTCGACGCGGCGTGCGGCGTCGCGCAGGCCGCCGCGGTGATGGGCGACTGGTGGAACCTGCTCGTGCTCCGCGAGGTCGCGCGCGGCCAGCACCGCTTCGACGGGCTGGTGGCGGAGCTGGCGGTGTCCCGGCGGGTGCTCACCGAGCGCCTCGCCCACCTGGTCGAGCACGGCGTGTTGGAGCGGTCGCGCTATCAGGACCGGCCACCGCGGTACGAGTACCGCCTGACCCCGCGCGGCGAGGCGTTCCTGCCGGTGCTGGTCGGCATGCAGGACTGGGCGGACCGGTGGCTGCTCGGCGACGGCACGCTGACCGCGACCGCGCCACCTGCCGGGCCGGAGGGTGACCGGGTGCGGGCGCTGGTCGGCACCGCCGTGCCGCCGGTGTCGCTGCCGTCGGCGACCGGACCGCGCGACGTGCTCGCGGAGACGCCGACGGTGCTGTTCGCCTATCCGGCCACGGGCCGGCCCAACCCGCACCCGGCCGGTTGGGGCGGCATCGCCGGCACGATCGGCTGCACGCTGGAGAACCGGCTGTTCCGCGACCGCCTGCCCGATTTCGCCGCCGCCGGTGTGGCGGTGCACGGCGTGAGCACCCAACGCCCGGAGGAGCAGGCGGCGTTCGCGGCCGAGGAGGGCATCCCGTTCCCGCTGCTGTCCGATGTGGACCTGGCTCTGGCGGCGGCGCTGCGCCTGCCGACGGTGCGGATCGCCCAGCAGCAACGCCTCAAGCGGCTGGTGCTGGTCGCCGACCGCGACCGGGTGGTCCGGCACACGATCTTCCCGGTGACCGACATCCCGGCCGCGGTCGACGACGCGCTCACCGTCGCGCGGACGTTGTGAGCAGCAGGGTCGAGACGGCCGCGAAGGCGGCGGCGACCACGAACACCGCGCCGGGCGCGGAGTAGGCCAGCGACCAGGCGAACACCGCGCCCGCCAGCACCGGCACGCCGGTCTCGGCGACGGCGGCGACACCGGTCACCGCGCCGTTGACCGCGCCCTGCTCGTCGGCACCCGTGGCCTGGGAGAGCCACGACTGCGCCGCGGCCACGCCGATGCCGCCGAGCACGCCGACGGCCTGGAGCAGGTAGATCACCGCGGGGCTGGTCGCGAACGCGGTGGCGCCCAGCGCGACCGCGCCGCACAGGCTGCCGAGGACGGCGGCCCGCCGGTCGCCGAGCCGCCGCACGATCGGCCCGACGGCCCTGGCCTGGAAGACGGCACCGGCCAGCGCGCCCGCGGACATGGTGACGCCGACGTGCGCCGTACCCCAGGCGAACTGGTGCGTGACGAAGAACGTCCAGATCGCCTGGTGGGTCATCCGCGCGACGTCGGCGCAGAACCGGGCGACCAGCAGCCGGCCGAGCACGGGCCGGCGCAGCACCGCGCCGATGGCGCCGAACGGGTTCGCCGTGCGCAGCGTCAGCGCCGTCGTGCGGTCACCGGGCCGGGACTCGGGCAGGACGCGCCAGCCGTAGGCGACGTTCGCGAAGGCGAGGAGGGCGGCGGCGTAGAACGGCAGCCGGGGGTCGACGGACCCGAGCGCGCCACCGAGCAGCGGGCCGGCGACGAACCCGAGCCCGAACGCCGACCCGACGAGCGCGAAGGCGCCGGCCCGCCGATCGGGCGGGGTGACGTCGGCGACGTAGGCGTTGACGACGGTGGCGGTGCCGGCGAACGCGCCGGCGAGGGCGTGGAAGACGACCAGCCAGGTGACGGTGGGCGTGAGGGCGTGCGCGAGCCAGTCGACGCCGAGGCCGGCGAGGGCGGTGAGCAGCACGGGCCGGCGGCCGTACCGGTCGGCGAGGCGGCCCAGCAGCGGCGCCGTCACGAACTGCAGCAGGCCGAAGGTGGATCCGAGCACGCCGGACCAGGTGGCGGCGTCGGCCGCCCGACCGGTGAGGTCGAGCATCAGCGCGGGCACGACCGGCACGACGATGCCCAGGCCGAGCATGTCGATGAAGACGGTGATGAGCAGGAAGGAGAGGGCAGGCGCCCGGCGCATCGGTACTCCCGAGTGTCGAGTGAAGGCGGTGCCCCCCTCGACTCGAGGTACGGAGGATCAGATTATCGGTGCCGTCAAACGATTTTCGGCGTCCACACCCAGGGCGTCGTGGTGGTGACCGCGCGTAGGCCGAGCCGCTCGAGGATCGGCCGGCTGTCGTCGGACGCGTCGACCATCAGGTAGCGGACGCCGCGCGCCGCCGCGACGCGGGCCCGGTGGGCGACCAGCGCGCGGTAGATGCCCTTGCGCCGCCAGGCCGCCAGCGTCGAGCCGCCCCACAGCCCCGCGAACTCCGTGCCGGGGAAGATGGGCATCCAGGCGGCCGACACCACCTCGCCCCCGGCCTCGGCGACGAAGACGACGATGTCGTCGGGCGTCGACGCGATCCGGTCGCGGAGGTCGTCGGCCAGGAACGACCAGTCCTGGCCCCACACCTCGGACTCCATGGCCGCGATCCGGCGCAGGTCGGCGATGTCGGTGGTGGACCGGATCGTCACGCCGCCGGGGTCCGAGCCGGCGTCGGTCAGCTCGGCCGCGAGCCCGATCACCACGGTCTCCCGGTCCTCCGGCACGAAACCGGCCAGCCGCAGCCGCTCGGTGAGGTCCGGCCGGTCGTGTCCGTAGGTCTTCCACTCGACCGCGGCATCGCGCGCGGCGGACCAGTCGCGCAGGCGCCCGATCAGCGCGTCCAACTCGGCGACGCTGACGCCGTCGAGGTCCTGGGCGAACGCCAGCCCGCGGTGCGGGGTCTCGGCGTGCAGCACCGGCCCGTCCCACACGGCGTTCCAGGACTTCGGCAACCGCTCCGCGATGGTGCCCCGCACCTGCCGGTCGTGCAGGACCAGCAACTCCTGTGTCGTCGTCACCCCAACAGCTCTAGCACGACCAGGTCGGCGTCGTGGGTGTGGGTCCAGCGCACCGGCAGGCCGACCGACATCAGGTGAGCGCCGGAGTACACCGCGTCGCCTGCCTGGTAGCGCGCCGTCGGGTCGAGGTCGCGCAGCGGCAGGCGGATGTCGCGGGCCGGGACGCGGTCGAGGCCGTCGAGGCCACCGGCGTTCCAGGCGAGCACGACCACCCGGTCGCCGAGCGTGTACTGCACCGCGCACCGCGACTGGCCCGGGCCGCCGATGCGGTGGACCACGCCGCCCGTGACGACGTCGCGGACCTCCTTGTAGCGGGCGACCCACGAAGCCGCCTCCGCGCGCTGCTCCGCGGTCCACTTCGTGATGTCCGCGCCGATGCCAAGCACGCCCGCGCTGGCCAGCACGAAGCGGAAGGCCAGCGAGCGGGAGCGCTCGTCGAACATCCCGTTCGCGTCCGTCACCCACGAGCTCATCAGGTGCGGCGCGAAGGCCGACAGGAAGCCGTGCTGGATGCGCAGGCGGTCCAGCGGCGCGGTGTTGTCGCTCGGCCACAGGACGTCGGTGCGCGCGCCCATCGCCAGGTCGACCCGGGCGCCGCCGGCCGCGCAGCCTTCGATCGTCACCGCCGGGTGGGCGGCGCGCAGGTGGTCGAGGACCCGGTAGAGGTTGCGCACGTGGGCGCCGTCGAGGTCGGCCACCGAGCGGTCGGCTTCGGTGCGGGGGCGGTTGAAGTCCCATTTGAGGTACGCGATGGGGTACGAGCCGAGCAGCGAGTCCAAGGTGGACCTGACGAACTCGAAGACCTCGCGCCGGCCGAGGTCGAGCAGGTACTGGTTGCGGATCGTGGTCAGCGGCCGCCCGTCCGCCTGGTAGACCCAGTCCGGGTGGGCGGCGTACAACGCGGACCTGGGGTTGACCATCTCCGGCTCGACCCACAGCCCGAACTCGAGCCCCCGCGCCCGCACCGCGGACACGAACGCGCCGAAGCCGTCCGGGAACTTGGCCGGGTCCGGTGTCCAGTCGCCGAGGCCACCGTGGTCGTCGTCGCGCCCGACGAACCAGCCGTCGTCGACGACGAACGTCTCGACGCCCAGCGACGCCGCGATGTCGGCCAGCGCCAACTGCCCGTCCGCGGTGACGTCGAAGGTGGTGGCCTCCCACGAGTTGTAAATGACCTTGGGTGTACGCGCGAGCCGGTCGCCGGCCAGCCCGCGCTGGTAGGCGTGCCACTGCCGGGCGAGCCCGTCCAGCCCGTCGGCGCTGTAGGCGCCGGCCGCCACCGGCGTGGTCACGGACTCCCCCGGCGCCAGCGTGACCGGCGCGCCGTCCAACGAACGACCGACCCGCACCCGGGTCAGCCCGGCGGCGTCGGCGTCCGCGGTGATCTGCCACGACCCGGTCCAGGCCAGTTCCACCCCGTAGACGGCGTCGCCGTTGTCGACGGCGAGGTAGGGCGCGAACTGGTGCCCGGTCACGCCCTGGGCGCTGCCGATCTCGAACCGGCCCCGGGTCAGCCGCGTCGAGGCGGGCGTGAACTCCTCGGCCCACTGTCCACACAGGTAGGACAGCTCCGCGCCGCCGGGCGTCGGCACGCAGAAGCCGGCCGAGCCCAGCCTGGTCAGCGTCACCGGCGACGGCCCGTCGTTGTGCACCACGGCCCACCGCTCGACCACGTCGGTGCCGGGCGCGAACCGCCAGCGCAGCGCCACCCGCAGGCCGCTCACCTCGTCGGCGAACGTCGCCGCGAGCCCGTCCGTCTCCAGCACCGAGTCGAGCCGCCAGGTCAGCGCGTGCCCCGCGACGGCCAGGTCGGCGCCGAGGAAGGGGCGCAGCCCGTCCGGGGCGTACTCGACCGCGGCCACGTCGCCCGGCAGCATGTACTGCACCTTGCCGTGGACCGCGAACGGGGAAGGCCCGTCGCCGACCCCGTGCGGACCCCACGCGACCAGGTCAATGCGGTCGCCGGTGGCGGCAACGGCGTACTCGGTGCTGGCACCGGCGATCGTCCACATCGTCAGCGGTTCTCCCGGAACTCGTCGTTCAGCCGGCGCTGCAGGGCGACGTCCTGCCACATCGGATGGTGCGGCGCGGCGTTGGAGCAGACGACCGAGCCCCAGGCGCCGAGGTCGCGGGCCGTGCGCATGGCGTGCGCGCAGATCTCCGCGCCGACGGGCCCTTCCTCGAAGTTGGCGTGCAGCGGCGTGTAGCCGACCCAGCCCTCACCGAAGACCAGCGGAATGCCTCGGGCCGCGGCATGGTCGGCCGCCACGGCCAGCCAGGTCTCCATGGTCTCCCGCATCGCCAGCCGGTGCGCGCCGTAGCGGTCGTAGAGCCAGCGGTCCCACTTGTCAGGGTTGCACCAGTCGTGCACGTAGATCTCGCGCTGGGGCACGATCGTCGCCGCGCTCTTCCACGAGTCCGGCGGGCGCCAGTCCTCGAGCTTCGGCGCCCCGTCGCGCAGCAGCTCGGCGAAGGCCCGCTCCTGCGGGAACGGCCGCGTGGTGTCCCGCAGCGCGAACTCGTCGTAGAGCTGGCCGAGCACGCCGTACACGTACGGATGGAAGACCGCGACGTCCATGTTGCGCGGCAGCCCGCGCATCTCGCCCACCGGCACCCGGGCGTAGTTGACCGTCACGGGCACGGTCGGTTGCCGCTCCTTGAACCGGTCGATTCCCCGTTCCATGGCGTCGCGCAGCCCGACCACGCCCTCGCCCGCGTGCAGCCCGCTGTATTGCACCTCGTTGTGCAGCTCGACGTACGCGATCACGTCGTCGAGCCCTTCGGCGCGCACGAAGTCGACGAGCGCGGCGTGCGCGTCCGCCAGCGCGATCGTCCGCTCGGCCCGGGGCACGGCCTGCATCGCCCGGTGCCACGCGTCGTCGACGCCGAACGACGGGCTCTGCTGGTATTCCCAGCTCGACACGATGATCCGGCAGTCGTGCGCCTTGGCCTGGCGGAACAGCTCCAACAGGTGCGCCCGCCCGTTGAGCGGCGGCCCGTCCGGCACGTCGTACCACCGGGTCCGTTGGGCGAACTCGCCACCCAACCCGGTGAACCGCAGGGCCGAGGTGTCCAGCCCCGAACCGAAGAGGAGGTACGGCATCGCGCAGATCCGCACCGTGTCGTAGCCCCGCTCGACCGCCTGCCGGAACGCCTCGCCGAGGTCGGCGAACGGCTCGCCCGGGCCGGTGCGGGTGTACCAGGTGAAGTCCCACAGCGAGATGGTCATCGGCTTGTTCATTTACTCGATCCCATCAACAGTCCCGAGACGAAGTGCCGCTGGAAGGCGAAGAACACGATGGCCGTGGGCACGGCCGCGATCACCGACGCGGCGGCTACCACGTTCCAGTTGCTGACGTAGCCGCCCTGCAGGTTGAGCAGCGCGGCGGTGACCGGCAGCTTGGCCTCGGTGCGCAGCACGGTGATGGCCCAGATCAGGTCGTTGAAGATCCAGGTCGTGGCGAGCGCGCCGAGCGCGGCCAGCGACGGCCGGCACAGCGGCATGATGATCCGCGCGTAGATCTGCACCACGCCGGCGCCGTCGATCCGGGCCGCCTCGGTCAGCTCCTCGGGGATCGAGCGCATGAAGCCGTGCAGCACGAACGTGTAGAAGCCGAGCCCGAAGCCGACGTGGATCGCGACGAGCGCGTACAGCGTGTCGTAGATGCCCAGCGACTCCATCACCCGCGACACCGGGATCAGCAGGATCTGCGGCGGCAGCAGGTTGCCGGCCAGCATCGTCAGCAGGATCGCGCGCCGGCCGGGGATGTGGAACCGGGACAGCGCGTACGCCGCCCACGACGCGAGCAGCAGGCTGAGCACCACGGCCGGCACGGTCACCTGCACGCTGGTCCACAACGCCCGGCCCATCGTGCCGCGGCCGAGCGCCTCACGGAAACCGTCGAGGCCGAACGAGACGGGCCAGGCGGCCGTGCCGTTGGCGGCGATGTCGTCGAACGAGCGGAACGCCAGCACCAGCACGAACACCATCGGCGCCACCCAGAGCAGGGTGAGCGGCGCCATCACCGCGTGGAACACCCAGCCGCGGCGGCGCTTCTTCGACGAGGCCGCCGCCTTGGCCGTCTTCGGGGGTGCCGGGGTCAGGGTCGCGGTGGACATCAGGCGACCTCCTCCTTCGTGGCCCGGACCAGGTACGTGATGATGAAGATCAGCGCGAGCGCGAAGATCACGACAGCGATCGCCGACGCGTAGCCGAGGTTCAGGAACGTGAAGCCCTGCTGGAACATGTAGGTGCTGAGCAGCTCGGACGAGTGGTACGGCCCGCCCTGGGTCATCGCCCACACGATGTCGAACGTGCGCAGCGAGTCGATCACGGTGACCGCGAAGACCACGGTGTTGACGCCGCGCAGCTGCGGCCAGGTGACGTAGCGGAACCGCTGCCAGGCGCCGGCACCGTCCGTCGCGGCCGCGTCGTCGAGCGTCGGGTCGGTGCTCTTCAGCCCGGCCAGGTAGAGCACCATCACGTAGCCGACCTGGCGCCAGACGGCGGCGATCAGCACCGCGTAGAGCGCGGTGTCGGGGTTGGCGAGCCACTGCTTCTCGACGCTCTCCAGGCCGACCGCGCCGAGCAGCGTGTTGATCGTGCCGTCCGGCTGGTACTGCACGCGCCAGAACAGGCCGGTCACCGCGAGCGAGAACACCATCGGCAGGTAGATGCCGCTGCGGTAGAGCCCGACGCCCCGGCGGGGCCGGTTGAGCGCCACCGCGAGCGCCAACCCGCCCAGCACGGAGAGACCACCGAAGCCGATCGCCCAGATGACGTTGTTCCACAGCGCGCCGCGGAAGATGTCGTCGGCGAACAGGTTCTTGAAGTTGTCGAGCCCGACGGGCTTGGCGGCGCCAAGCCCGTTCCACTCGGTCAACGACAGGTAGAAGCTGTTGACCGCCGGCCAGAACACCATGCCGACCTCGACCACGGCCGGGATCAACAGGAAGAACCAGACCACCTTGGGTACGGCGCGCAGTCCCGCGCGCCGTCGCCGAGGTGGTGCTGAGACCGCGGTCACGATCCGAGGACCTTCTTCGCGGAAGCCTGCCACTCAGCCAGGATCTTGTTGACGTCGCCGGGCTTGTCCAGGAACTTGGTCAGCGCGGTGTCGGCGGTGGTCTGCAGCTCGTCGCTGGAGTCCCGGTTGAAGAACTGGGTGATCGCCTTGCTCTCGTTGAGCAGCTTGATGCCCTTCTGCACCAGCGGCGCGAAGGTGCTCGTGTCGACCTGCTGCGACGTCGGCAGGTTGGACGACTTGGCGAGCTGGATGAACTGCTGCTGGGCCGGCGCGGAGGCCAGGTAGGAGAGCAGCTCCTTGGCGCCTTCGGGGTTCTTCGACTTCGCGCTGGCGAAGTAGCCGTCCGTCGGAGCCTCCTCGGCCACCGGCACGCTCGGGTCGATGATCGGCACGCGGAAGAAGTCGAGGTCGTCGACGGCGTCGCTCGGGACGCCGGAGGTGATGAACGCGCCGATCAGGTACATGCC
This sequence comes from Asanoa sp. NPDC050611, assembly GCF_040654855.1. Lineage (NCBI taxonomy): Bacteria > Bacillati > Actinomycetota > Actinomycetes > Micromonosporales > Micromonosporaceae > Asanoa > Asanoa sp. NPDC050611. The sequence goes on along the minus strand of NZ_JBFAIU010000053.1, from coordinate 21,065 downwards.
GGCCTTCTTGGCGGTCAGCGGGGTGACCGCGTCCTGCCACGAGTAGGACCGGCCCTTGGGGTCGATGTACTCGACCAGCTGGCGGTAGTGGTCCATCACGGTCTTGACCTCGGGGCCGTCGAACGCGTGCTTGCCCGCCAGCAGGTCGCGGTGGAACTCGGCGCCGTTGATCCGCAGGTTGAGGTAGTCGAACCAGCCGGAGGCGACCCACGGGGTCGAGCCGGTGCCCATCGAGATCGGCGCGACGCCCTTGCTCTTGATCGTCTTGCAGACCTGGATGAACTCGTCCCAGGTCGTCGGCACCTGGACGCCCCACTCCTGGAACGCGGACTTCCGGTAGAAGACGCCCCACCAGTAGTAGTTGGTCGGCACGAAGATCTGCTTGCCGTCCGCGGTGGACAGCTCCTTGAGCGCGTCGGAGAAGCCGGCGCAGGCGCCGTTGCCGGTCCACAGGTCGGAGACGTCGAGCAGGAAGCCCTTGCTGGCGTAGTCGCGGGCCACCGAGCCGGCGTACCAGGTCAGCACGTCCGGCGGGTTGCCCGAGTTGAGGTAGGTGGGCAGCTGCGCCCGGAAGGTCTCGATCGCGATCGTGTTGAGCGTGACCGGGGTCTTGCTGTATCCCTCGACAACCTTCGTGAGGGCGGCCTTGGGGTCAGGGTCGGAAAGCGACGACTGCAGGGTCAGCGTCGCGGAGGCGGCGGCGCCGGAGCTGTCGTCACTCCCGGTAGCGCATGCGCCGAGGAGCGAGGCCATACCGACACCGCCGATCCCGGCGAGGAACCCGCGGCGACTGAGGGGAACGGAAACCATGCGAAGCCTCCTGAACTAGCCAAAAGCGCCTGGACCTTCGGTCGGCGCACCACAGACGGGAGAGCCGGAGGTCGTGTTTCCAAGAGGTTGCATCACGGTGGATGGCCTGTCAACATATCTTCGTAATTAATGAAGACATCGTGATCCGGGAGGGCGCCGCATGGCGGGTAGCTTCGCAGGTCGCACCGCTGTTGTCACGGGTGCGGCCGGGGGCATCGGCGCTGCTTGCGCGGTCCGGCTGGCGGCCGACGGTGCCGCCGTCGTGCTCGCCGACGTGCGGCCGGCCGACGCCGTGGCCGCCCGGATCACGGCCGCCGGCGGCCGTGCGAAGGCAGTGCTGGCCGACGCTGGTGACGAGGGCGACTGGGCCCGGGTCGCGGCTACCGCGCGTGACGAGTTCGGCCCCGTCGGCGTGCTGGTCAGCAACGCGTACACAGTGGATGTCGCACCTGCCGACCAGACCAGCCTGAGCTCCTGGGACCGCCAGATCGCGGTCACCCTCACCGGCACCTTCCTCGGCGTCAGGTCGCTGCTGCCCGACCTGCGCGCCCACGAGGGCAGCGTGGTCGTGGTCTCGTCGGTGCACGCGCTGGTCGGGCTCCCCGGCCGTCCCGCCTACGCGGCCGCCAAGGGCGGGCTTGTCGCGCTGGCCAGGCAGCTCGCGGTCGAGTATGGTCCGGCGCTGCGGGTCAACACCGTCCTACCTGGACCGATCATGACCGCCGCATGGGACTGGGTATCCGAGGACGACCGCGCGCGCAGCGTGGCCGAGACGGTGGCCAAGCGGTTCGGCACGCCCGAGGAGGTGGCCGCCGCCGTGGCGTTCCTGGCCTCTCCCGACGCGGCCTACGTGACCGGCGCCAGCCTCGTGGTCGACGGCGGCTGGACCGCCACCAAAGCGTCCGCGTGAATCAGGGAGAGACGACAGCATGCAGCAGTACACGGCGCGCGGCGTGCACGGCCAGACGGTTGAGCTCCTCGCACAGCGGATCGTCACCGGGCAGCTCTCCGAGGGCGCCATCCTCGACCTGACCGCGTTGCAGTCCGAGTTCGACGTCAGTCTCACCGTGCTGCGCGAGGCGCTGCGGGTGCTCGCCGCCAAGGGCATGGTCGACGCCCGGCCCAAGCGCGGCACCTTCGTGCGCCCGCGGGCGGCCTGGAGCCTGCTCGACGCCGACGTGCTGCGCTGGCAGTTCGCCCGCGCCCACCGGCCCGGGCTCTTCGACGACCTGCACGAGCTGCGCAGCATCGTCGAGCCCGGCGCCGCCAGCCTGGCCGCCGCGCGGGCCACCGAGGAGGACCTCGCGGCACTGGACGCGGCGCTCGAGGACATGGCCGCCGCCGGCGCCGACCCGCTCGCCGCGGTCGCCGCCGACCTCGCCTTCCACCGCGCCCTGCTCGCCGCCACCCACAACGAGCTGATCCAGCGCATGGAGGTGGTGATCGAGACGGGTCTGGCCGAACGCGACCGGATGGTGCACGGCGCCGACGGACCCACCGATCCGGTGCCCAGCCACAAAGCAGTGGTCGACGGGATCCGGCGACACAACCCCGCACAGGCCGCGCGCGCCATGCGCAAGCTGCTCGACCAGGCCATCGAAGACGTGGCCAGGCTGGAGAGAACCCCGCGTGAAGATCGACAAGATTGAGACCTTCCTCGTCGCACCGCGCTGGCTGTTCTGCCGCGTCGCCACCGACGAAGGGCTGGTGGGTTGGGGCGAGCCGGTGGTCGAGGGCCGCGCCGAGGTGGTCCGCGCCGCGGTCGAGGTGCTCAGCGAGTACCTGCTCGGCGAGGACCCGCTGCGGATCGAGCAGCACTGGCAGGTGCTGACCAAGGGCGGCTTCTACCGGGGCGGTCCGGTGCTCTCCAGCGCCATCGCGGGCCTCGACCAGGCGTTGTGGGACATCGCCGGGCAGGCGTACGGCGCACCCGTGCACGCCCTGCTCGGTGGCGCGGTCCGGGAGAAGGCCAGGGTGTACGCGTGGATCGGTGGCGACGAGCCCGGCGAGCTCACCGACGCGGTGGCGGAGCACGTGGCGGCCGGGATGACCGCGGTGAAGATGAACGCCAGCGGCCGGCTCTCCCCGGTGCCGACCCCGGCCGAGCTCGACGCGATCGTGGCGCGGGTGGCGGCGGCCAGGTCGGCGCTCGGTGACGACCGCGACCTGGCGATCGACCTGCACGGCCGGGCCAGCCTGCCGGCGGCGCGGATGATCCTGCCGGCGGTCGCGCCGCTGCGGCCGCTGCTCGTCGAGGAGCCGCTGGTCCCGGAGCAGATCCACCTGCTCGGCGACCTGGTGCGCGGCACCACGATCCCGGTGGCCACCGGCGAGCGCATCTACGACCGGGCCGGCTTCCTGCCCGCGCTGCAGGCGGGGGTCAGCGTGGTGCAGCCGGACCTCTCGCACGCGGGCGGCATCTCCGAGGTGCGCCGGATCGCCTCGCTCGCCGAGACGTACGGCGCGCTGTTCGCACCGCACTGCCCGCTCGGCCCGATCGCGCTCGCGGCCAGCCTGCAGGTCGCCTTCGCCACGCCCAACTTCCTCATCCAGGAACAGAGCATGGGCATCCACTACCACCGCGGCGGCGCGGACCTGCTCGACTACGTGGCCGACCCCGGGCCGCTGCGGATCGTCGACGGCCACATCGCCCGGTGGGACGCGCCCGGCCTCGGCATCACGATCGACGAGCAGGCCGTCCGGGCGGCCGACGCGGCCGGGCACGCCTGGCGCAACCCGGTCTGGCGGCACGAGGACGGGTCGTTCGCCGAATGGTGACGGTCACCGCCGACCCCGCGCACGGCGGTCGGTGGACGTCGCTGCGGGCGGCGGGCCGGGAATGGCTCTGGCGCCGGGACGACCCCGCCCGGTCCGCGGTGGAGCCCGGCGCGGCGTTCGTCGACGCCGGCGGGCTCGAGGAGTGCCTGCCGACGATCCGCGGCGAGCCGGACCACGGCGATGCGTGGTCGCGGGCGTGGACCGCGCTCGACCCGGACACCGCCGAGGTCGCGGGATCCGGCTATGTGCTGCGCCGCACCTTCGCCGCCACCGAGGGCGCGCTGGTGGTCACCTACTCCTTACGGGCCGAGCCCGGCTGGCGGTTCCTCTGGGCCGCGCACGCGCTGCTCGACCTCTCCCCCGCGGCGGTGCTGGCGGCGCCGCCCGGCACGCGGACCCGGGTCGACGACGGCCCGGACGCGCAGTGGCCCACGCCGCTCGCCGACCTCGGGCCGGACGACGGCACCGCGACCGGCGCGATCCTGGTCGACTGTCCACAGGTGACGGCGGTGGACGGCGAGCGGCTCACGTTCGCGCTCGACGCGCCCGGGCAGCCGGTGTCCACCGCGCTCTGGCGGAACCTGCGCGGCTGGCCGGCGCACGGCCCGTACCGGAGCATCGGCGTCGAGCCCATGCTGGGCCGGGCCTGGGACCTGGCGCTCGCCGGACCGGGCGACGCCGCGGTGGTGCCGGTGTCCGGGGTGTGTGACTGGCGTTTGCGGATCACCGCGCTACCGTCAAAGTGATGGTCGAGACCGCGCACGCGAGCCGCACCGCCGTGCTGGTGTGCCAGGGGCGCGCCGCGGCGCACGGTCTCGTCGCGCCGGAGCGGTTCGCCGACCCGACCGCCCTGCCGCTGCTGCGCGAGGACGAGCGCATGCCCGTGCGCTGGGTGCGCGACGGGCGGACGCCGAAGGAGTGGCGGGCCCGGATCGACTTCGAGACGGTCAAGGCGATCACCGAGCTGATGGTGCCGCGCACGGTCGCCATCGACGACGCCCTGCGGGAACGGCCCGGCCCGCAGGTCGTGATCCTCGGCGCCGGCCTCGACGGGCGCGCCTGGCGGATGCCGGAGTTGGCCGACGCCGCCGTGTTCGAGGTGGACCAGCCCGCCTCGCAGGCCGACAAGCGGGCCCGCGCCGCCGCGCTGACCGGTCCTCCCCCGGCCTTCGTCCCGGTGGACTTCCGCACCGACGACCTGAGCGCGGAGTTGGCCGCCGCCGGGCACGCCGGTGACCGGCCCACGACCTGGATCTGGGAGGGCGTGGTGCCCTACCTCACACCCGCCGAGGTCGAGGCCACGGTCGGCGCGGTGGCCGCCTGCTCGGCTCCGGGCAGCCGGCTGATCGTCAACTTCCAGCTTCCCGTGCCGTTCCTCAAACTGGGTTTCCTGGTCGGCCGCGCGCTGGCCCGGTCGACCGGCCGGTCCAGCATGTTCACCCGGGAGCCGTGGCGCTCGACCTGGACGCCCAGCGCGATGGCCGACCTGCTGGCCCGGCACGGGTTCACCGTCGTGCGGGACCAGAACATGCTCGACGTGGCGGAGACGATGCCGGTGCCGGTCTGGCACCGCCGGTCGCTGGCCCAGAGCCAGGTGCAGGTCGCCGACCGGTAAATCCAGGTGACCCGGGGGCTCCCGGCGGTTAGTTTCGCCGACGTGGAACCCCTGACCGAAGCCGCCATCCGGGACTCGTTCGTCAACTGCAGCAAGGGCGAGGCGGGCCGGATCCGGCTGCCCGTGGGCTTCGCCGACGGCGGCGTGCCCTGGGCCGACCTGGACTTTCTCGGCTGGACCGACCCCGCGGCGCCGCTGCGGGCCCTGCTGGTCGTGCCGGGTCCGACCGGCCCGACCGGTGTCGTGCTGCGCCGGCCCGAGGTGCGCCGCAGCACCGGCATGTCACGGTCGAGCATGTGCCAGGTCTGCCTGACCGACCACGCGGCATCCGGGGTGGCCCTGTTCGTCGCGCCGCTTGCGGGTCCGGCCGGGCGCAGCGGCAACACCGTCGGGCAGTACCTCTGCGCCGACCTGGCCTGTTCGCTCTACCTGCGCGGCAAGCGGCAGCCGAAGCTGCGGCTGGTGCGGCGCGAGGAGACGCTGAGCCTCGAGGAGCGCATCGACCGGGCGATGGCCAACCTGGCCGCCTTCACCGGGCGGGTTTTGGGGTGATTTGAACAGATTGGCGGGCGTGACCCGGACGGAGGCACTCGCCGAGTCATAGCCGGAGGATCTGGCCGACCCGGGCGGGCATCCGCCCGGCGACCGCGGCCAGCCAGGCGGTGCGCAGGGCCTCCGGGCCGTGCCCGACCTGGATGTCGACCCGGTCGCCGAGCGCGTCGACGAACCGGCGCCAGGCCACGCTGAACCGGCGGTCGAGCTCGTCGCGCCCCCAGTCGGCGGCGCGCTCGCGCATGCCCACCGGTGCGAAGAAGAACTCGCCCGCGGCCTCGATGTTGGGAATCTGGTACGTCAGCCCGACCGCGATGTCCCGGACCAGGTGGTCGCCGAGGTGCTCGCGCAACGCGGCCCGGGTCGCGGGCGCGCCGGACAGGTCGAGATAGGCGGTCGGGACGGGGGTGAGGGTCTCGACCTGGGCGTACGAGAGCACGTCGTCATAGCAGCCGAGCGACGCGGTGTACGCGACGTTGCCGGGCGAGGTGAGCCCGACGACCCGGGCGCCCCGCCCCCGCAACTCGAACGCGGCGGCGTACGCGGTCTTGCTGGACGCCGAGGAGAGCACCACCGCCGCCGCGCCGTAGAACCCGTTGTCGACGACCTGGTCGGCGAGCATGAACGAGGTGAAGAACAGCGGCCGGAAGAGCACGAGCAGGTCTTCCTCGTCGACCCGGTAGGCCGGGTCACCGGTGGTGAGCCGGTAGGCGTTGTAGGCCGAGGGCAGGTCGGCCCGGTGCGGGCTGCCGTCCCGGAACCCCGTGCCGTCGACCCGCTCGGGCCGCACCACGAGATGGCTGGCCGGCGGCAGGTACCCGTAGACCCGCTGGCCCACCTCGACACCGGCGACGGTCGACGCGACCACCTCGGCGAACCCCCAGAGTGGCACGAGCCCCCAACCGGCCTCGAGCCCGCGACCGTCGGGCGGGAAGAACCGCCAGTACCGGAACGACTCACCGAGCACGGCATAGGTCACGTTGTTGGCGGTCATCCCGACCCGGTCGACGCGCAGCACCGCCTCACCGTCGCGCGCCCGGACCTCGGGCCCGTGTGCGACGGTGGTGCGGGTCAGCTCGTCACGGTCGACAGCGAACGTCCACGAAGGAGTCATTCAGCGACGGTAAAGCGCCAGCCGGTTCTGGACAAATGGGCGTCCATTGTGCCCGGCAATCGGCCTATGCTGGCCTGTCATGGAGCTACGAGCGATGCTGGCCGGCGTTAGAGATCATGAATACGACCACCGAGCAGGGCAAGACCAGCCAGCCCAAAAGTTCCTCCAAAGCGTGCGACGATCACTGACCGCCGGCCTTCCCGTAGGCATGCACGTGCGAGTTAGCGGCTCGGGTCAAAGCTTGCCCGTAATCCCGTGGATCGCTGTCTTAAATCCAGACGTCACGAAGACCGCGCAAGAGGGTCTTTACGTTGTGTATCTCTACCGACGTGATCTTTCACGACTTTACTTGAGCATGAACCAAGGCGCCACTCAGCATTTGCGGCATGCGCAGGTTAATGGACACAAAGGCGCGGCCGCCGAACGGGTTGCGCTGGAAGAGTTGGGCAAAGAAAGCGCGATGCTTCGCGACGGCTTGAGCGACGCCGCGCTGGACGGCCTGGCGGACAAGATCGAACTCGGAGCCGACCGCTACTTCCTGCCACGCGGCTACGAATTGGGCAATATCGCGGCAATCGAGTATGACGTGGCGCACTTGCCTTACGACGAGTTCCTCGGCGCCGACCTAACCCGCCTGCTTGCGCTGTATGCCAGCTGCGTAGAGATCAAGAAAGAGATCCTTGCTACGCAACCAGGGCGTATCCACACGAGCGTTGGCGCTACCAAAGAGACAGTAAAGCTTCCACTCAAACAGCCGGTATTTCGACCCAACAGCTCGACTGAATACGTTGCGCAGGTTGACGCGCAGGTACAACGAAAGTCCCGCCGGCATGAGGCGCTCGTCGAGTTATTTGCCGAGTGGGTCAAAGAGCACGACCTTTATCCCGCAAACAAACACACCGGCCGACGGGACCTCACGGTAGACGGTCAGGGGCAACACTGGCTCGTGGAAGCCAAGGTCGTTGGCGCAAACGCGGAGCATGTTGTGCGCGAGGCTATCGGCCAACTCTTCTCCTACCGCCAGGCGTATTACCGGGATCAGCGAAAGCCTGACCCGGCGCTCGTTGCCCTCTTTTCAGAGCCGATCGGAGAGTACTTCGTCAACCTACTCGTGTCGCTCGGGATCGAGGCCATATGGCGGTCGGGCCCGGCCTGGCAGGGTTTTGGACCGGCTGCCGACACCAGCCTGTTCCATGTGCTAATTGGGATCTAACCGCGTGCTTCCGGCCGAATGCCAGCCGTGCACTAGTTCGGCGTGAAGACGATGGCCTGGTTGTCGGCCAGGACCGCCTGGTTGAACGAGTGTTGCAACGCCGCCGTGCCGGTCGGGTTCTCCAGGCCCACCGTGGCGCTGTCGCCGCGCTCGCGGGTCTTCGAGGCGGTCAGGTCGAAGTAGTTGAAGGCGATCGTGCCGTTCTCGCCCAGGATCGCCTCGACCGAGATGCGGGCCGACGCGGAGCCGTAGTGACCGATGTTGTTCCACTCGATGACGAACTGCCGGTTGGGCGCCGTGCCGGTCACCTTGGTGCGGATGGTGCTGTCCGCGCGCATCACCAGGTCGTCCCAGAAGGCGTACGCCGCGGCGTTGGGCAGCGCGGTCGACGGGATCGCCGCGTTCTCGGGCTGGGCCCAGTCGGGCTCGGCGAACGCCACGAAGCCGTTCGTCGAGATCCACGCCTGCGTCCTCGCGACGCCGTAGAACGGCACCTGGAACGGCAGGTCGACCTGCGCCGTGGCGTCGTCACCGGTGAGCGGGACCGTGGTGCCGCCGGTCGCCGGCGCGTACGTCCGCTGCTCGGTCGTCTTCGTGTAACCGCCCGACGGAGGCGGCGGCGTGGTGCTGCCGACGGCGATGTTCGCGGTCGCGGTCCCGCCGGCCGTCACCGTCACGGTCTTCGCCGCCGACTGGCCCGACGACGTCGCGGTCACCGTGTAGGTGCCCGCCGGCACCGCGCCGAACTGGTAGGCGCCGCCGGTCGCCGTCACGGTCGACCCGCCGCCCGGCGCGAGCGTCACCGCGGCGCCGACGATCGGGGTGCCGGTGCCGGCGTTGGTGACCACGCCCTGGATCGTGCCGGTGGTCGGGGCCGGCGGCGGGTCGTCGGACCCACCTCCGGTGGGCGTGAACGTGACCCGCTTGCCGTTGGCCAGGTTCGGCTGGTTGAACGAGTAGGTCGTCGCGGTCGCGCCCGCCGCGTCCTCGATGCCCACCGTCGCCGAGTTGCCGTACTCCCGCGCGCTGTTGAGCAGGTCGTAGTTGAAGTCGATCCGGCCGGACTCGTAGAGCACCGCGCTCACCGACAGCCGCGCCGAGTTGGAGCCGTAGTGGCCGACGTTCTCCCACTCGACCACGAACCGGCGGTTGGGCGCCGAGCCGAGCGTCTCCGTGCGGATCGCCGAGTCCGCCCGCAGCACGAGGTCGTCCCAGAACGGGTAGATGCCGGCGTTCGGCGCGTCGCCGTTGGGCAGGGCGCTGTTGACGGCGATCAGGCCGGCCTGGCCCGGGTCCGTGAACGACAGGAACCCGTTGCTGGCCACCCACACGTTGTTCTGCGGGACGCCGTAGAACGGGAACGCGAACGGCAGCGACACCTGCTGCTTCACGTCGTCGCCGGCCAGCGGCAGCGTGGTCGCGCCGGCGCCCACGAACGACTGCCCGGTGGCATCGCTCACCTCGTAGCCGCCACCACCGTCCTGGGTCGCGACATAGCTGGCGGTGTACGTCGTCAGCGTGCTCGGCGCGGTGATCACGTGGGTCGCGGCGCCGTTGTCGGACCAGCGGTCGAACGCGTACCCGGACTGCGGTGTCGGCGCGCTGATCGAGTTCGTCGAGCCGGCCAGCACGGTACGCGTCGCGGGTGTCGTCACCAGCACACCGTTGACGGACAGCTCCAGACCCGGCGGGTTGCTCGTGAAGGTCAGGTCGACGCTTCGCGGGTCGAGTCGCCGGGTGACCGTGTGGGTGAGCCCGCCGCTGTCCGTCGCGGTCAGCTTGAGGTCCAGATAGGACGGATACTCGTGGTCCGGCGCGTTGAACGACCCGGACGCCACGCCGTCCCACTCCTGCACGTTGTGGGTGTGGCAGTTGTCGGCCGCGTAGCAGTGCTGCAGCAGCAGCTGCCAGTGCAGCGCCGACGCCGGCAGGTTGCCCTGCTGTGGATCGGTCGCGTGCCCGCTGAACGCGATCGGGTCGCCGACCTTGAAGTTCGGGTTGCTCGCCGGGGTGTCGATGACCGCCGTGGGCGCGCCCGTGCCGACCAGGATCTGGACGGTCTTCTCCGAAGCGAGGCCGCCGAGGTCGCTGACGCGCAGGCGGGCGGTGTAGGTGCCCGTGGTGGTGTAGGTGTACGACGCGGTCACGCCCGACGCGTCCCACGAGCCGTTGTTCGTGAAGTCCCACTGGTAGGAGAGCACCTCGCCGGCGTCCGGGTCGGTGGAACCGGAGGCGTCGAAGGTGACGTTCAGCGGCGCGTTGCCCGAGGCCGGCGTCGCGGTCACCGCGGCGGTCGGCGGCTGGTTGCCGGTGTTGTACTCGAACCGCCGGATCGTGCCGCCGGTGTGGTCGACGTAGTAGAGCCGCTTGTCCGGCCCGATCTCCAGGTCGACCGGGGTCGCGGCGGTCGAGGTGAACGGCACGATGTGGTCGCGGTCCGGCACGCCGCCGGCGCCCGGCAGCATCGCCCAGATGCACTGCCGCGCGTAGTCGCCGAAGAACAGCGCGCCGCGGTACGTCGCCGGGTAGTTGCCGCCGCCGGCCGGGTAGAACGCGACCGCGCTGGGCGAGGAGCCGCCGGTCGGGCAGCCGTCGCCGGAGACGACCGCGGCGGCGTGGTTGTAGGTGTACTGCGGCGGCACCACCGCGCTCGGGCCGTGTGAGTAGAGGGACTCGCAGAGCGTGAGGTTGGGCGAGTCGTAGCCGTTCTGCCGGTTCTCACCCTCGTAGCAGGGCCAGCCGAAGTTCTCGACCGGGCCGTTGAGCGGGTCGGCCAGCCGGTCGATCTCCTCCCACGTGCGCCAGCCGATGTCGCCGAACCAGACCTCGGAGGTGCCCGGCCGGAAGGCCCAGCGGTACGGGTTGCGCAGCCCGTACGCGAGGATGCGCCGGGTGTTCGGGTCGGCACTGCCGGCCATCGGGTTGTCCGGCAACGCGGCGCCGGTGGCCGGGTCGACCCGGATGAACGTGCCGGACAGGCTCGTCGGGTCGGCCGGGGTGCGGACGTCCTGCGAGCGCAGCGCGCCACCCTCGGCGGTCGGCGGGGTCATCGTGCCGCCGACCGGCGCGCCCGGGTCGCCGCAGCCGTTGGTGACCAGGCCGCGCTGGCCGTAGTCGGGGAAGCTCGGCGACGCGCCCTCGCCGCCGCTGACGTAGAGCGCGCCGTCGGGGCCGAAGCCGATGTCGCCGATCGCGTGCGTCTCGTACTGCACGCACCAGTCGTGCATCAGCACCTGCTCGCTGCCGGTCATCACGTCACCGGCGATGCGCAGGCGGGAGACGCGGTTGCTGACCAGGCAGTCGCCGTCGTTGCTGCAGCGGTCGTTGTACGTCGGCGCGCTGCCGCCGATCGGGCCGTCGAACGTGTAGCTGACGTAGACGTACGGCGTCGACGGGAAGTCCGGCGGCACCGCGAGACCGAGCAGGCCGAGGTCGCCGTAGGTGAACACCTCGTCGCGCAGGTCGGCGAACGTCGTCGGCGTGGTGTCGGACAGGCTGTCGTAGATCTTGATGATGCCGTTCTTCTGCGCGACGAGGATCCGGCCGTCGGGCGCGAACACCAGCTTCGTCGGGTTGGCCAGGCCGGACATCACCACCTGCTCGGTGAACCCGGTGGGCGGCGGGCCGGCCGCGGCCGGGGCGGCGAGAACGCCCAGGGTCAGCGGCGCGCCCATCACCAACGTCAGCAGGCCGGCGAAGAACCGCCGCACGCTCAACGACACCGTTCTGCTCCATCCCCGCGCCACGACGGGCGACGACAACACATGCTCGCGCCGCGGACGAAAGCTGATCGTCAGCCGCGTGCCCTGTCCCGTTAACCGGACGGTCCGATTTGGCCGCCCGGTCGGTCGCGGGATCGTCAGTTGGGCGTGAACACGATGGCCGTGCCGTTGGACAGCACGCCCTGGTTGAACGAATGCTGCACGGCGTTGGCGCCGGCCGCGTCCTCGATGCCGACGGTCGCCGAGTCACCGCGTTCCCGGGCCGACGTGGCCAGGTCCGCGTAGTTGAAGGCGATCTCGCCGGACTCGGAGAGCACCACCTGGGCCGAGATCCGTGCTGATGACGAACCGTACATGCCCGTGTTGAACCAGTCCACGACGAACTGGCGGTTGGGCGCCGAGCCGACCACCTTCGTGCGGACCGCGCTGCCGGTGCGCTGCACGAGGTCGTCCCAGTACGGGTAGAGCGCCGCGTTCGGCAGCGCCGCCGCCGGGATCGCCGTGTTCTCCGGCGTCGCACCGTTGGGGTTGACGAACGACAGCACGCCGTTGGTCGACACCCAGGCCGTGGTCTGCTGCTGTCCGTAGAACTCGAACCCGAACGGCAGCGTGACCTGGCCGACGGCGTCGTCGCCGGTGAGCGGCAGCACCGTGCCGTCCGCGGTCGACACGTACGGGCGCGCCTGCGTCGTCTTGGTGTAGTCGCCCGATCCTGGCGGTGGGCCGGTCAGCGTGAGGTTGACGGTGTGGCTGCCGCCCGCGGTCACCGTCACCGGCGCGGAGCCGGTGAACCCGCCCGGCGCGGTGCCGGCGACGGTGTAGGCGCCCGGCGTCACCCCGGTGAACTGGTAGGAGCCGTTGGCGGCGCTGGTCGCCGTGCGTCCCGACGGTGACAGCGTCAGCGTGGCACCGCCGAGCGGCGAGCCGTTGGCGCTGACCACGCCGGAGACGGTGCCGGACGTCGGCGGCGGCGTGCCACCGGGCGGCGAGAACGTGACGGTCGTGCCGTCCCGCAACACCGGCTGGTCCACGGAGTAGGCGAGCCCGACGGTGCCGGAGGCGTCCTCGATGCCGACGGTGGCCGAGTTGCCCTCTTCACGGTCGTTCGTGGACAGATCGGCGTAGTGGTAGGTGATGGTCCCGTTCTCGCTGAACACGGCCGAGAACCGGATCCGCCCGGAGCTGGAGCCGTAGTAGCCGCTGTTGCGCCATTCGACGGTGAACTTCCGGTTCGGCGCCGTGCCGGTCACCCCGGTCCGCACCGTCGAGTCGGCCCGCTGCACGAGGTCGTCCCAGAACGGGTAGACGGTGGCGTTCGGGACGCCGGTCGACGGCAGCGGCCCGTTGAGACCCAGCGCGCCGGCCGGGTCGGTGAACGAGACGAACCCGTTGGTGGACACCCAGGCGTTCCCGTATTCCTGGCCGTAGAGGCGGAACGGGAACGGCAGGGTCACGGGCGTGACCGCGTCGTCACCGGTCAGCGGCAGCACCGTGCCGTCGGCGGCGGCGAACGGCTGCCCGGTCTGCGTGCTGCACGTGTAGCCGAAGCTGTCGGCGCAACCCGTCTCGCTGCTGAACGTCGCCGTGTAGGTCGCGGCCGCCGTGGGCGCGGTGATCACGTGGCTGTTGGCACCGCCGTCGGACCAGCTCGCGAACGTGTTCACCGCGCCGGCTGTGCTCTGCGGCGACGGTGCGCTGACCGTGTTCGTCGAGCCCTGGATGACGGTGCGGGTGAAGGGCGTCGTGCCGGTGAACGCGCCGACGTTGAGCTGCAGCCCGGCCGGGTCGCTGCGGAACGTCAGGTCGACGGTCTTCGGGTCGAGCTGGCGGGACACCGTGTGGCTGAGCCCGTCCGCGTCGGTCGCGGTCAGCTCGAGCTCCAGATAGGACGGATAGTCGTGGTCGGGCGCGACGAACGAGCCGCCCGCGACGCCGGTCCACTGCTGCACGTCGTGGATGTGGCAGTTGCCGACGCTCTCGCAGTGGTGCATCCGCAGCCGCCAGGACAGCCCACCGGCCGGCAGCGTGCCCTGCTCGGCGTCCGTGGCGTGGCCGGTGAAGGCCACCGTGTCGCCCACCTTCCAGGTGGTCGTGGCGGCCGGGGTGTCGATGGTGGCGACCGGCGCGGTGCGGCCGGGCTGGATGGTCACCAGGTGCGTGTCGCTCGCGCCGAGCGTGTCGGTCACGGTGAGCTTCGCGGTGTAGCTGCCCGAGGCCGGGTAGGTAAAGGCGGCGGTCACCCCGGTCGCGTCGGTCGAGCCGTCGTTGGTGAAGTCCCAGGCGTATGTGAGCCGGCCCTCGTCGGCCGGGTCCGCGTCGGTCGAGGCGCCGGCGTCGAAGGCGACCCGCAGGGGCTGCCCGGCGACCAGCGCGGCGCTGAACGTCGCGACCGGCGGCTGGTTGCCCGGGAAGTAGCGGATCCGCCGGACCGTGCCGCCGAGGTCGACGTAGTAGAGCTCGTTGCCCGGGCCGATGGCCAGATCGACCGGGCCGGCCGCGGCCTGCCCGAACGCCTCGATCGAGCTGGTGGAAGGCAGCCCACCGACGGTGGTGCGCTTCATCGCCCAGATGCAGTTGCGGGAGTAGTCGGCGAAGAACAGCCCGCCCGCGTACGCCGCCGGGTAGTTGCCGCCGCTCGTCGGGTAGAACGCCAGGCCGCTGGTCGCGTCGCCGCCGTTGCCGCAGTTCTCACCCGGCACGACCGCGGCGGTGTGGTTGTAGGTGTAGTACGGCGGCGCGTGCCCGCCCGCGGTGTAGAACGACTCGCAGACGTTCAGGTTGGCGCCGTCGTAGGAGGCCATCCGGGCGTTGCCCTCGAAGCACGGCCAGCCGAAGTTGGTGACGCCCGCGGTGGGGCTGGTCACCCGGTTGATCTCCTCCCAGACGTTCCAGCCGACGTCGCCGGCCCACACCTCGTTGGTGCCGGGGCGGATCGTCATCCGGAACGGGTTGCGCAGGCCGTGCGCGACGATCCGGCGCGCGTTGAGGTCGGCGGAGCCCGACAGCGGGTTGCCGGCCGCCGCGGCGCCGGTGGTCGGGTTCAGCCGCAGCACCGCACCGTCGAGGCCGGTCGGGTCGGCGGTGGTGCGGACGTCCTGCGAGCGCAGGGCGCCGCCCTCGGCGGTGGGCGGGTTCATCACGCCACCGACGCCGGAGGGCGGGTCGGCGCACGGGTTGCGCGGGGTGCCGAGCTGGCCGTAGTCGGTGGCGCTGAAGCTCGCGCCGTCACCGGCGGTGACGTAGAGCATGCCGTCGGCACCGAACTTGAGGTCACCGATCGAGTGGCTGGGGAACTGCTGGCACCAGTCGGTGATGAGCACCTGCTCGCTGCCGGTCATCACGTTGCCGGCGGCCTGCAACCGGGACAGCCGCCCCTGCACGATGCACTGGCCGTTGTTGGCGTCGCCGCAGTTGTCGTTCCAGTAGGGCGCGGCCTGCCCGGGCGGCGCGTCGTAGGTGTAGAGCACGTAGACGTAGGGGTTCGCCGGGAAGTCCGGCGGCAGCGCCAGGCCGAGCAGGCCGCGGTCCCACACGTTGAAGACGTTGGTCGACAGGTCGGCGAAGACCGTGGGCGTCGGGTCGGCCAGGTTGTCGAAGACCTTGACCCGGCCGCCCTTCTCGGCCACGAAGATGCGGCCGTCGGGAGCGAACTCGATGTTCGTGGGCTGGCTGAGCCCGCTGAACACGATCTGTTCCTGGAATCCGGTCGGCAGCGTGGTCGCCGCGGCCGGCTGTGCCGGCCCGAACGCCGCGAGCCCGGCGGCGACCAGCGTCGCGGCCAGCACCGTCCGCAGCGGACGTCGTGGGCGCGTCATCGCGCCACCTCCCCGAAGATTCACAAGCACGCATGCCGTACCGCAGGCGCACAGGCTAGCGACTAGATCAAACGGGAGCGATGTCTGAAAGCTGACCGGCAATTCCGGCGCATCGCCACAGTTGGTGGCAGATCAGGGATTTGGCCAACCGACCTGTCAACAACTATCGTCCGGTAATCCGAGGAACAATCGACCGATCGGTCATCGGCATGTAGTGAAGTCGACACCAGAGGTCGCCCGATCACCCTTGCCACGCGCGGCTCGGATAGAGCATCGTCGCCTGTGCTAAGGCTCCCTTAAGGGAGCGCACAATTTGTCCACAGTATCCAGAGGTGGAGATGACCAAATCGCGGGGGCACGTGGTCATCGTGGTGGTGAACCTGCCGGTCGAGCGCGACCGCCGGGTCATTCGCGAGTGCCTGGCGCTGGAAGAGGCCGGCTACCGGGTCACGGTGATCTGCCCGCGGGGTTCTGCCGGCCTGACCCGGCTGCCCGGCAGCAGGTCGACCGACATCCGGTCGTTCCCGCAGCCACTGGCCGGTTCCGGGGTGCTGTCGTTCGCCTTCGAGTTCGCCTGGGCGCTGCTCGCCGTCAGCACGCGGCTGCTCGGCCTGATGCTGCGCACGCGGGTCGACGCCGTCCAGGCCTGCAACCCGCCTGACGTCTTCTGGGTGCTGGCGCTGCTGATGCGCGCGCTCGGCCGACCGTTCGTCTTCGACCACCACGACCTGAGCCCCGAGCTCTACGAGTGCAAAACGGACACACCCAATCCAAAGGTGCTGGCCATCCTCAAGTGGTTCGAGAAGATGTCCTGGCGCCGGGCCTCCGCCGTGGTCTCCACCAACGAGTCCTACCGTGACCTGGCCATCACCCGCGGCGGCGTCGACCCCGGCAAGGTGGTCGTGGTCCGCAACGGCCCGACCATCGCCGAGGTCGCCTACGACGCGCACGCCGCGCGCACCGGCCGGCACCAGATCGTCTACCTCGGTGTCATCAACCCGCAGGACCACGTCGAGGCGGCGGTGCTCGCCGCCGAGCGGCTGATCGGCCTGCGCGGCGACACCGACTGGAAGCTCGTCGTCGCCGGCGACGGCGAGTGCCTGCCCGCCCTCCGCGAGCTGGCCACCGCCCGCAACCTCGACGACGTCGTCGAGTTCCGCGGCTGGTTGGAGGCCGACGAGGTCGACGTGCTGCTCAACAGCGCCACCGTGGCCATCCAGCCCGACCCGCCGACCAAGATGGCCGAGTTGTCGACCATGGCGAAGACTGTCGAATATGTCGCCCGCGGTCTACCGGTGGTCGCCGTCGACCTGCTGGAGACCCGGCGCACGGCCGAGGGTGCCGCGCTCTACGTGCCGACCGGCGCACCCGACGAGCTCGCCAAGGCCCTCGACACGTTGCTGAGCGACGCGGCGACGCGCGCCACGATGAGCCGGATCGCCCGCGAGCGCTTCGTCGAGCAGCTCGCCTGGGACCACCAGGCCAAGTCGTACATCCGACTGTGGGACCGGTTGCTGCTCCAGACGCGAAAAGGTTACAAATCAGGTTCACCGGTGGGGGGAGGCACCCGACCGGCGAGCCCTCGTGATACCAACCATCCGGTCACCTGACGACCTGACGCACCCTCATTTCCGCCGCATTCGATCAAAGGGCCTCTAAATGGACCTCCTTGACCTCCTCAAGCTCGTGTTCCGGCGGTGGTACGTCGCGGTTCCGATCGTCATCGTGACCCTTGCGGCAGCAGTCGCGCTCGGCAGCGCGATCCAGCCGGAATACAAGACGGCCGCCACCGTGATGCTGGTGCCGCCGACCACCTCGGCGGCCGCTCCGGTCAACGGTGCCACCCCGGCGCCGGGCAACCCCTGGCTGCGCATCGGCGAGGTGCAGATGGCCCAGGCCGTGCAGATCTCCGCGTCGTCCAGCGAGTCGCGGCAGAAGGTCGTCGCCGCCGGTGGTGACGACGCGTACGAGATCACCCTGGTCACCCGCAGCTCGATCATGACCGTCGAGGTCTCCAGCGAGACCTCGGCCAAGGCGCTCGCCACCGTCGAGGCGGCCACCAAGCTCATCAACGACGAGGTCGTCGCGCAGCAGGCGAAATACAAGCCCAAGGCGGGCGAGTCGATCACCACGCAGGTGCTCGACCCGGGCCTCAACGTGACGCCGTCGCGGTCCAACGTGCTCCGCGCGCAGATCGTCGTGCTCGCCATCGGCCTGCTCCTGATGGCCGGCGCCGTTGTCGCCTACGACGCGATCGCGCGCCGCCGGCTCACCACGCGGGTCAACAACCGGGCCGGCCTGCGGGCCAACGCCACGGCGGGCTCGGCCGCGGTCGAGCAGCGCCGCCCCCAGCCGCCGCTGGCCGCCAAGGCCGTGGGCCCGGTCAACAAACCGGTCCGCGAGGCAGACGACGACGAGGGGCCCGCCGACGCCACCCAGGTGATCCGGATCAACAGCACCCCGGTGACCGCCAACGGGCACTCCGCCGGCGGGAACCCCCAGCAGGTCTCGGCCGACTTCGTGCGGGCACCGGAGACCGACGACACCATCCTGCTCACCGCGGTGCGGACGCCCAGGCCTGAAGACAACCAGCAGCAGTAGCAGTAGTGCAGACCTACCTATCCGCGCGGCGAACGGCGACCGTCTACGACGGCGTGACACCCAGCGTCATCGAGTTCCGGGACGCGACCGCCTGGGTGAGCTTCACCATCTTCGCGATGTACCTCCTGCCGGCCCGGCTGATCTTCCCGCCGCTGACCACGCTGGGCCGGCCCGGCGTGGTGGCCGGGCTGCTGCTGTTCGTCTGGTGGGCGCTCACCCGCTTCCACCCGTCCCTGGTCACCCGCGGCCAGCAGCCGATGCGCTGGGCGCTGGCCTTCTACTTCGTCACGATCGCGACCTCGTACATCGCCGGACAGGCCCGCGGCCTCGACCCGCTCGAGGCCAACCAGGCCGACCGCACGGTCCTGATGGCGTTCGCGGCCGGCGGCATGCTGCTCGCCGCGTGCGACGGGGTGCTCACCCGCGAGCGGATCGACACCGTCCTGCGCTGGTTCTGCTACGGGTCCGTGGTGATGGCGCTGTTCGCCTTGGCGCAGTTCGCCCTCCGCCAGGACTTCACCGTCTACCTCAAGCTGCCGCCGGTCCTGCAGTTCCAGCGTGACCTGGTCGGCTTCGACGACCGGGGTGGCGGCGGGCTGGTCCGGGTGGCCGGCACGGCCGGCCACTACATCGAGTTCAGCGTGCTGATGGTGGTCGCGCTGGTGGTGGCCATCCACTACGCCCGGTTCGCGGCGACCCGGAGGGACCGGCAGATCTTCGCCGGCATCGCGATCATCGTCGCCGGCGTCATCCCGATCTCGCTGTCCCGCACGGGCGTGCTCGCCCTGGGCGCCGCGATCCTGCTGCTGATCCTGGTCTGGCCGCTGCGCACGACGTTCAACGTGCTGGTGGTCGGCGTGTTCCTCACCGCCATCATCCAGGTGGGCAAGCCCGGCCTGCTCGGTGCGCTGCGGTCGCTGCTGTTCGCCGGCTCGAGCGACCCGAGCGTCCAGGGCCGGCTCGAGGACTACGAGTACGTCGCGCCGTTCATCAAGGAACGGTTCTGGTTCGGCCGCGGCGTCGGCACGTGGCTGCCCGAGCTCTACCAGCTGCTCGACAACCAGTGGCTCGGCACGATGGTGACCACCGGCATCGTCGGCGTGGTCGGCCTGGGCGTGCTCTACCTGACCGGCATCTTCGTCGCCGCCCGGGTCCGCCGGTTCGCCAAGACGGACAGCGACCGTGACCTGGCCGCGGTGCTCGCGGTCGCGATCGGCGTGATGGCGGTGACCGCCTTCACCTTCGACGCGCTCTACTTCTCCACCTACCTGTTCACGATGCACCTGCTGCTCGGCCTGGCCGGCGCGATGTGGCGCCTGACCCGGGCACAGCGACTGAACTGAGGAAGACATATGAGTGGCATCGACATTTTGATGATCACGTACGACCGGCCGGAGTACGTCCGACTGTCCCTGCCACACCTGCTCGACAGCTGCACCGACGACGCGCGGGTCTGGCTGTGGCACAACGGCAGCGACGCCGCGACGCTGGCCGCGGTCGAGGAGTTCCGGCACGACCCGCGGGTGCACCGGTTCCACCACAGCGAGACGAACGCCGGGCTGCGCGAGCCGACGAACTGGCTCTGGTCCGAGTCGTCCGGCGACTACGTGAGCAAGGTCGACGACGACTGCCTGCCCGACAAGTCCTGGCTCGAGGTGCTCCGCCGGGCGCAGGACGACGTGCCGGAGTTCGGCGTCATCGGCACCTGGCGGTTCCCGGATTCCGACGTCCGCCAGGACCTGGTCGACAAGAAGCTGGCCACCTACGCGGGCGGCCACCAGCTCATGCGCAACCACTGGGTGCAGGGCAGCGGCTACCTGCTCAAGCGGGCGATGGTCGAGCGCACCGGCCCGCTGGCCGAGGACGACTCGTTCACGAGCTGGTGCCTCAAGGCCGCGCGGCTCGGCTTCGTCAACGGCTGGATCTACCCGTTCCTGCCGGAGGACCACCTCGACGACCCGCGCAGCCCGCGGACGATCTACCACACCGACGAGGACTTCATGGCCCGCCGGCCGCTGTCCGCGCAGAAGACCGGCGTCCGCACCGTCGCCGAGTGGACCGAGCAGATGAAGCGGTCCGCGTACGTGGTCCAGGCCGCGTCGCTCGACCTGCGCGAGTACTCGGGCTGGCGCCAGCGGAGCCGGTCGCTGACCAAGCGGGTCCGGCGCGCGATCACGGGGCGCGCGCCGTGGTGAGCATCGTGGTGGCCGCGCACAACGAGGCGACGGTCATCGGGCGTACGCTCCGCCACCTGCTCGAGGGCGCCGAGCCCGACGAGTTCGACGTGATCGTGGCGGCCAACGGCTGCACCGACGACACCGCCGGGGTGGCCCGGTCCGTCCCGGGCGTCCGGGTGGTCGAGGTGGAGCGCGCGTCGAAGCCGGCCGCGCTCAACGCCGGCGACGCGGCCGCGACGAGCTTCCCGCGGATCTACCTCGACGCCGACATCCCGCTCTCCGCAGACGGCGCACGGGCGCTCGCGGCGGCCGTCTCCGGGCCCGGTGGCGTGATCGCCGCGGCGCCGCGCCGGGTGCTCGACACCGCCGGGCGGCCGGTGCTGGTCCGCGCCTACTACGCCGTCAACGGACGGCTGCCGGCGTTCCGGGACGCGCTGTTCGGGCGGGGCGCGATCGCGCTGTCCAAGGACGCCCGGGCCCGCTTCGGCGAGTTCCCCGACCTGGTCGCCGACGACCTCTTCCTCGACGCCCTGTTCGCTCCGGGCGAGAAGCGCGAGCTGGCCGAGGTGCCGTCGGTGGTGGCCACCCCGAACCGCACCGCGGACCTGCTCCGCCGGCTCGGCCGGCTGCGCGGCGGGAACACGGCCCTGCGGGAGGCGGCCGCGGCC